>NZ_JBMNPX010000003.1:0-280176 GCF_050943825.1 Pseudoflavonifractor sp. | reverse complement strand
GATTTTAGACAGCCTATAATATGAATAGCCGCAAGCCATCACACGATAGCTTGCGGCTATTCCGTTTGTTCCGTACCGGTAGTGCCCCTGGGGATTCAGTTTGTTTCCCTATGAGATGGAGCCCTTCCGGCGGCATTTCTTTTTCTTTTACACGAATACGGCCTGCACCAGCACCATATAGAGGATAGTGCCGCCGAAGATGGACAGCAGGTTGTTGTGCTTCCACAGGTGGAGCACCACCACCGCCGCCACGGCGATGACCTGGGGCAGCCACCCGGCGGGGGCAAACAGGCTGGCCGCCCGCAGGGAGCGCAGGCAGTAGACGATGAGCATGGCGATGATGGCGGGGGGCAGCACCCGGCCCAGGTAGAGCACCAGCTTGGGGGGATTGCCGCCCCGGTCAAAGAGCAGGAAGGGCAGGGCACGGGTGAGGAAGGTGACCACAGCCATCACCGCGATGGCCAGTACAGCGTGAATGGCGGGACTCATGCGTCCGCCTCCTTTCCGGCGGCGTCCTGCTTGTCCAGCCGGGGCCGGAGGAGGAGCAGGGCCACCACAATGGCGCCCAGAGCGGGGAGCAGCATCTGCTCCTCCCCTACCAGGATGAGAAACAGCAGGGTACAGCCCGCACCCAGGAAGGCGGGCAGGTGGTCCTTGGCCGCCTTCCACTGGTCCACGGCGATAACCACAAAGAGGGCGGTCATGGCGAAGTCAATGCCGGTGATGTCAATGGACAGCAGGCCGCCCGCCACCGCGCCGATGACCGACCCGGCAATCCAGTACAGGTGGTCCAGAATGGCCACGGCGAAGTAGAAGTCCTTGGGGCGCACGCCCACAGGCACCGAGGCGCCCGCCAGCAGGGCATAGGTCTCGTCGGTGAGGGAAAAGATCATATAGAACTTCCGCCAGCCCATGCCCCGGAACTTCTCCAGCATGGACAGACCGTACACCAGGTGGCGGAAATTGATGAGCAGGGTCATCACCGCCACGGTGCCCAGCCCGGCGGCGGTGGCCAGCAGCTCCACGCCCAGGTACTGGCCCGACCCGGCATAGATGGTCAGACTCATAAAAAACGCCCAGATAAAGTTGAAGCCCACCCGCTCCAGCATCAGCCCAAAGGCGATGCCGATGGACAGATAGCCCATCAGCACCGGCAGGGTGACAGGAAACGCGGCGGCGAGTGCCTTGCGGTTCATGGGAACGCCTCCTCTGCTCACTTGCACACAATAGTTTGCTAAAGCAATAGTTTAGTTCTTTTTGCGGAAAAAGGCAAGGAGATGTTTACAATTTCTCCGTCCTGGGCAAAGTCCGATTGCATTTTCTTCAGGATACAGTATAATAAAACAATCGCTGGTGCTGTTCCGCCGGGCGGAAACGGGGCGCCGGACGGGTTTCTCTGGAGGACAAAATGAAGAAACTGCTCTTTATCTACAACCCCCATGCCGGCAAGGGCCAGATCCGCGCCAAGCTGGCCGATGTGCTGGACATTTTCACCAAGGCGGGCTGGCTGGTGACCGTCCGGCCCACCCAGGGCAAATCGGACGCTACTTACACCGCCGCCTGGCTGGGGAGTGAGTTTGACCGTGTGGTCTGCTGCGGCGGAGACGGCACCCTTCACGAGGTGGTCACCGGCCTGATGGAGATTGAACGCCGCCCCGAGGTGGGCTACATCCCCGCCGGCACCACCAATGACTTCTCCCGTAACCTGAAGCTGCCCAAGGGGTATGACGCCCTGGCCGCCACGGCGGCGGAGGGCATCCCCCGTCCGGTGGATATCGGCCGGTTCAACGACCGGTACTTTGTGTACGTGGCCGCCTTCGGCGCCTTTACCGACGTGGCATATGACACCCCCCAGCAGGTAAAGAACATGTTCGGCCACCTGGCCTACGTGCTGGAGGGTATCGCCCGGCTGGGCAACCTGAAGGGCTACCAGGCCAAGGTGGAGTATGACGGCGGCGTGCTGGAGGATGAATTTATCTTCGGCATGGTGAGCAACACGGTCTCAGTGGGCGGCATGCTGGGCCTGCCCGCCGACACTGTGGCTCTGGACGACGGGCTGCTGGAGGCCGTGCTGGTGCGTACGCCCCGCAACCCCATGGAGCTTCAGGGGGTCATCACCGCCCTGATGAAGCAGACCACCGACGAGGCCGCCGGGGTGCTGGGCTTCCACACCTCCCGGCTGAAGATCACCTGCGCCGACGAGACGCCCTGGACCCTGGACGGGGAGTACGGCGGCGCGCCCAAGGTGGCGGAAATCGCGGCCTGCCGCCATGCGGTGAATATTGTCTACGGCGCCTGACGCCGTTGGTCCCCGCGCTTGTTCCGGCGCTCCCTTTCGGGAGCGCCGTTTTTTCTGTTTCGAAATTCGTTTTAATTTGTGAAAAAATCGTCAATTTGGCTCTGATTTCCCGTTTCAGGTCACTTTCTCTTATCCTATGTTCAAATTGCTGCGAATTGGAATATTTTCTATCTGTTTTGATTTCATTTTTCACAAAAATTCCTTGACATTCCCCTAAGAGGATGGTTTATAGTTTGAGTTGAACGGAGGCCCAATGCGGCGGGCAGAGACGGGTATCCACCCGGCTCCGAACTCCGTCCCGAGTGTGTGGCAGGGGCGGAAACGCGGCGTCCGGCGCACGGGTCAGGCAGACCGGATCTTATTTGAGAAAGGGATGTGTATTGTGAAAGAGACAAAAGCAGCGGTCCAGAACGAAGCCGCCAACAGCGACGAATTCAGTAATCAGCGAGTCCCCATGTCAGCCCGTAAGGGCATGCTGAGCCTTCTGACTGTATCCCTGGGCTACGTGTTCGTGGTCACCAGCATGCAGGCCGGCGGCAACATCGGCGCGGGCCTGAACTTCCAGGACACCGTGCTGGCGGTCCTGGTCAGCAGCGTAATCCTGGCGGTGCTCTCCTGCGCCATGGGCGTCATCTCCGCCAAGAGCGGCCTGAGCCTTGGCCTGCTGAGCAAGTACTCCTTCGGTAAGGCCGGCACCTACGTGCCCGTGGCCATCGTGGTCATCACCACCATCGGCTGGTTCTCCATCGACGCCTACCTCATCGGCCAGACCACCAACACCCTGTTCCCCATCATCCCTATTGTCCCCGTTGCCATCCTGGGCGGCCTGGGCATGACCTTCACCGCCATGCGCGGCATGAAGTGGATGACCTACCTGAGCAACGTGGCCGTGCCCCTCATCATCGTGTTCGGCATCATCTCCATGGTTCTGGCTGTCAACAGCGCCGGCGGCATTGCCGGCATGATGGCCATTCCCCAGGAGAACCCCGTGGACTTCGGTCAGGCCGTGGCCTGGGGCGTGGGCTCCTACGCCGTGGGCGCCGTCATGTTCACCCCTGACATCATGCGCTTCTCCAAGAACGCCCGCACCGCCATCATCGTCATGATCATCACCATGATGATCGGCAACACCTTCATGCTCCTCTCCGGCGCCATCGGCTCCGTGGTCACCGGCACCCCCGACGTGGCCATCATGCTGTCCATGCAGGGCCTGCTGGCTCCCGCCTTCCTGGTGCTGGTGCTCAACATCTGGTCCACCGCTCAGGGCTGCGTCTACTCCGGCTCCATGTCCCTCAACAGCGTGGTGCCCAAGGTCAAGCGCACCTGGCTGGTGGTTGGCTTCGGCATCATCGGCATCATCTTCGCCCTCATCGGCTTCTACAACTACTTCGGCTCCTACATCGACTTCCTGTCCGCCAGCGTGCCCCCTCTGGGCGGCATCTTCCTGGCTGACTTCCTGGTGACCTACCGTCAGGACTACCCCGACATGGACACCGTGGACCTGCCCACCGTCAACATCGCTGGCTTCATCGCCTGGATCGTGGGCTTCGTGGTCAACCGCATCAACATCGGCATCGGCATGCCCGTCATCAACTGCATTATCGTGGCCTTTGTGGTAAAGGCCATCCTGGGCAAGGTCATGGGCAGCGGCCTGAAAACCAAGGCCTGATTATCCTGCGCTTCCGGGACCGCGGCTCAGCCGCGGTCCCCTCACTATCCGGCCCGCTCCGGCGGGGCCCGGCATCAAATACCCCCAACAGGCGCAATGCGCCAACTGAAAGGAGATTTTTTACATGAAAGGCTTTGCGGAACATTTTGTGGACGACGGCTCCAACTTTGAACTGAATGACCCTGCCCTGCTCATTGTGGACATGGTCAACGACTTCTGCAAGGAGGGCGGCGCCATGGTGCTGCCCGAGGGCATGGAAACGGTGGAGCCCACCCAGAAGCTGATTGCCGCCTTCCGTGAGAGGAAGCTGCCCATCATCTTCATCAACGACTGGCACCGGGCTGGCAAGTACGACAAGGAATTTGACAAGCGGGCGCCCCACTGCATCGAGGGCACCTGGGGCGGCAAGGTCATCGACGAGCTGGCTCCCCAGCCCGAGGACTACCAGATTCCCAAGCGGCGGTTCAGCGGCTTCTACCAGACCGACCTGGACCTGGTGCTCCGTGAGCTGGGCCGCAAGACCGTGGTGGTCACCGGCGTGGTCACCAACATCTGCGTCCGCTCCACCTGCCACGACGCCTTCTTCCGGGGCTACCAGGTGGTGGTGCCCAAGGACTGCGTCCGGGCCACCGGCCCCCGCGAGCAGGAGTCCACCCTGTGGGATATCGAGACCCACTTCGGCGCCGTCACCGACAGCGAGACCGTGCTGTCCAAGCTGTAAGCCATCCCGCCGCCCTCCGGGCGGCCATTCCGGACGGCAGAGGAGGGAGCGAGAATGCTGACCGTCAAGGCAGCGGCCGACGAGACCGGCCTCACCGTCAAGGGAATTCGCTTCTATGAGAAAATCGGGTTGATCCGGCCGGCGGAGCGTTCGCCGGCCGGATACCGGCTTTATTCGGAGGAAGACGTGGCCCGGCTCCACCAGATCCACTTCTACCGGGAGCAGAAGTTCTCTCTGGAGGACATCGACGCCATCCTCAACAACCCGGATACCGACCTGCGCAGCTATTTGAAGCGGCAGCTCTTTGACATTGAGGACCAGATCCGGGAGCTGGAGCGGGTACGGGACACCCTAGACCGGGTGCTGCGGGAGGACGACTGCCGGGGCGCCATGAGCAACAGGGCAAAGGACGCGGGCAACCGCAGCCGGTACGCCATTGTGAGCACCGACCTGCAAAATGAGTTTCTGGACGGCGGGTCCATGTCCTGCCGCCGCATCTACAACATCATCGAGCCTTTGCGGGCCATGCTGGAGCGGGCCAGAGCCATGGGGATTCCGGTCATCTACGTCCGGGACTCCCACCACCGGAACGACCCGGAGCTGGAGATCTGGCCCGACCACTGTCTGGAGGGCACCTGGGGCGCCCAGATCATTGAGCAGCTCACCCCCGCTCAGGGGGACTATGTGCTGAAAAAGAACTATTTTAACGGCTTTATCGGCACCAAGCTCCAGAGCACGCTGAAAAAGCTGGGCACCGAGACCATCATCTTTACCGGCTGGCGCACCCATGTCTGCGTGGCCCAGACCGCCATCGAGGCCTTCCAGCGGGGCTACCGCATCATGGTGGCGGAGGACTGCGTGGAGTCCACCACCCAGGTGGAGCACGACTTCGGCCTGAACCTGCTCCAGGTCAACTACTGCGCCGAGGTGCTGCCCGGCCAGGACATTCTGGACCTCATCGCCCGGGAGGGCGGCGAGGACCTTTCTCAGGAAAAGGAGCACAGCGTATGAGCGGAACCATGATGGCCGTGGTGTACCACGGCAAGGGGGATCCCCGCTTTGAAGAGCGGCCCATCCCCACCATTCTGGACCCCAGGGACGCCATCGTGAAGGTGGGCATGTCCAGCATCTGCACCAGCGACTTCCACATCCGCAACGGCGCCGTCCCCAGGGCCAGGGAGAACGTCATCCTGGGCCACGAGTTCGCCGGGGAAGTGGTGGCCGTGGGCGATGCCGTCAAAAAAATCAAGCCCGGCCAGCGGGTGGCCGCCAATGTGGAGACCTTCTGCGGCGAGTGCTGGTTCTGCAAGCAGGGTTTTGTCAACAACTGCGTACAGGGCGGCTGGGAGCTGGGCTGCCGCATCGACGGCTGCCAGACTGAGTATGTCCGGGTGCCCTTCGCTGACAACGGCCTGACCGTCATCCCCGACAGTCTGGCCTATGAGGACGTGATCATGCTCTCCTGCATCCTGCCCAGCGGCTATTTCGGCGCGGAGCTGGCGGAGATCAAGCCCGGCGACACGGTGGTGGTGCTGGGTGCCGGACCGGTGGGCTGCACCACCATGATGAGCGCCCGGCTCTTCGGCCCCGCCTGCATCGTGGCGGTGGATCCTATCGGGGAGCGGCTGGACTTCGCCAAGCGGAATGGCTGGTGCGATGTGGCCGTCAACCCCAATGAGGAAGATTTGGAGGCCGTGGTGAAGGGCCTCACTGACGGACGGGGCGCCGACTCAGTTATTGAGGTTGCAGGAGGAAAGAACACCTTTGAGACCGCCTGGAAGGTGGCCCGGCCCAACGGCATTGTCTCCCTCATCGCCATGTATGAGGAGGCCCAGAGCCTGCCGTTACACCTGATGTACGGCAAGAATCTGACCTTCAAGACGGGCGGTGTGGACGCCTGCCACAACGACATGCTGATGAAGCTCATCGAGGGCGGAAAGCTCAACTGCCGCCCCCTCATCACCCACACCATGCCCCTCAACGACATCATGCACGGGTATGATATCTTTGAACACCACCTGGACGGCTGCGTCAAGGTGGCCATCACCCCCTACGAGCGCTGACATACAGAATATGACAGGGCCCGGGACAGCTGTCCCGGGCCCTGTATTTTGTGTCGGCATTTACTCCGTTCCCTCCAGCTCCAGCAGCACCTGTCCCGCCGCCCGTGCAAAGAGCCGGGCACCCCGGATGGCCTCCTGGATGGTGTTGCCGTGGGCGCCCACCTCCACCAGCAGGGAACCGTTGGTCAGCGCCTGGTTGTACACCGAGCTGCCCCGGATGGTGATGGGGCGGGCCAGGGTGGGGTAGAGGGTGTTCATGCTCTTCTGGATTTTCATGGCCAGGGTCAGGTTCTCCATCCAGCGGGGGTAGTCTCCCGCCTCCGGGCTGCCCATGACCAGCATGACCTGGGCGGTGTCCTGGCCGTCCACGGTGGTGAGGGGCTTGTAGACCGTGCCGTCCTCCCCGATGAGGGCGTCCCGGTGGACGTCCAGCACGATTTTGATGGAGGGGTACTGCTCCAGATAGGTCTGCACCCCGGCGCCCGACCGGCCGTAGGCGCCGTTGTATTGAGGGTAGTCGTAAGGCGTCTCATCGTGGATAACCGACAGCCCCATCTCCTCAAAGACCTCCTTCATCTCCTCCCCAATGCGCACCATGTTCTGCGTGTTGTCCAGGGTGCGGCTGTTGTCAGTCTGGACGTAGATGTCCGTGCCGTCGGGCGTGTAGGCCTCGGTGGCGTGGGTGTGCATGATGAGAATCTGGGGCTCCGCCGGGTCGCCCAGGGTGATATTCACCTGAGCGGAGGCCAGCGCCGCCGCATCCACCGCCACGTCCGTTGTATTATAGATGTATACCCCATCCGCCTGGGCATATCCGACACCCGAGGAGGGCACCAGCGTGCGGGCGATGATATCGTCCGGCGCGGTGGTGACAGCGGGGAGGTTGGCCGGGTCCTCCGGGTCCTCAGCCTCGGGGGTGGGGGAGGGCTCCGCAGGGTCCTCCGGCTCCTCCTTTTCTGTCCCGTCGCCGCCAGGTCCTCCCGCCAGCCATTGGGCCACCGCCTCCTCATTGCTCCGCAGCAGGGAGGACTGGCCCACTACCAGCCGCCCCCACCGGTCCAGGGCGTCAAAGGGACCGCCGGTCCCTTCCACCTCTCCCAGCTCCGCCCGGAGAACAGCCGATACAAAGCTTCCGTCCTCTCCCAGAGCCTTGAAGGCCTCGGCTGCCGCCCCCGCTCCTGCCGCCGTCAGCAGCGCCCACAGCGCCGCCGTGACCATCAGCAGCGCTGCGCTGCGCCGGAGTACCCGCCCCCACTGAATTCCGCTGTGCCTGTCCCTTTTCATCTGTATCCCATCCCTTCATGGTGAAATTTATGCGACAGCTTTGGCGGGTATGCCGGTTATTTAATTTGGCATTCAAAATTTACTTGACTTTTGCAATATCTTCTATATAATGGCTACTGAATTAGGCCTGTACGGCCCATTCTACATACTTTTAAAAGGAGGCGAAGGCCGTGGAACAGCATCGTGAGGAGCTCAACCGTTTTATGGTGGAGGTATTTCACGAAGTTCTCAAGACTGAGGAACTGGCGTTGTCCAGAGCAAAGGGGGAGCTGTCTCTCCGGGAGCTCCACCTGATTGAAGAGGTGTGCCGGGCGGCAGAGCTGGGTCTGGACAACCGGGCCACCGCCATCGCCGCCGCCCAGCGGGTGACTGCGGGCACCCTGACCACAGCGGTGTCCCTGCTGGAGCGGAAGGGCTATCTGGAGCGCCGCCGTGACGAGCACGACAAGCGTGTGGTGCGTATCCTGCCCACTGAGAAGGCCTGGCAGGCAAACCGTGAGCATGAGCGCTTTCATGAGGAGCTGGTGGAGTATATTCTTGGCTTTCTCTCCGAGGAGGAGGCTCAGGTCTTTGTCCGGGCGCTGGGCCATGTGGCCGGTTTCTTCCAGGAAAAGACGGCCATGTCCTCCCGCAACGGGGAACAGACTCCGCCGTCCGCCGCTATGAAACAGACCAGTGAAAACAGTGAAACGCTGTGAGACAGCAGCAGGAGGTATTTTAAAATGATCCGTATTATCACTGACAGCACCAGCGACCTCTCTCCCGCCCGCCAGGAGGCTCTGGGTGTGGATGTCATCCCCCTCTCGGTCCACTTTGGTGAGGAGGTCTTCCGGGACGGCGTGGACATCACCAACGAGGAGTTCTATGACCGTCTCTCCAAGGTGGAGAAGCTGCCCACCACCTCCCAGATCAACCCCGAGGTCTTTGCCGACCTGTTCCGGAAGTATCTGGACCAGGGGGACGAGATTGTGGGCATCTTCATCTCCGGCGCCATGTCGGGCACCTGCCAGAGCGCCCTCATTGCCCGGGACATGGTGGACGGCGAGGACCGTATCCACATTGTGGACTCCCGCACCGTGACCTTTGCCCTGGGCCTGCTGGTGGAGGTTGCCGCCACACTGCGGGATCAGGGTCTCTCCGCCGGGGAGCTGGCCGCCAAGCTGGAGGAGCTGGCGGGCCGCCTGCGGCTGCTGGCCGTGGTGGATACGCTGAAATACCTGAAGATGGGCGGACGCATCTCCACCGCCTCCGCCGTGGTGGGCGCGCTGCTGAACATCAACCCCATCATCACCATTGAAAACGGCCTGGTGGAGGGCATCGGCAAGGCCCGCGGCCGGAAGGCCGCCTTCCAGTGGATTGCCAAGCGGATGGAGAAGGAGGCCCCCGACCTGTCCCTGCCCGTGGCCTTCGGCCACTCCAACGCCCCCGAGGCCATGGCCGAGTGCCAGGCCTTCTTTGCCGATATCATTGGCGGCGCCACCGTACATGCCAGCGACATCGGCAGCGTCGTGGGTACCCACGTGGGCCCCGGCGCCACCGGAATCGTCTATTTCCGCGCAGAATAAAAACATCAGCGCCTCCGGCTGCCGGCCGGAGGCGCTCTCCATTTGTCCATTTGAAGGAATAAAAAGGCGGCGCACTGCGTTTCCGCAGCACGCCGCACCTGATTTTGATTGATTGAGAAGGCGCTTACGCCTTCCGGGCCGCCAGTTTCGCTCTGCTCGCCAGCTCCAGGCGGCGAATCACATACACAGAGTCGGTGACGACCTTGACCGGCTTGGAGAAGTCCAGCACAAACAGGCCGATAAAGGACCCCGCATCAATACGCACGGAACCGTCCTCAGACTCAAAGAAAACCGGCTCTTCCACTGCCTGGGCCAGCTTCTGGACCTCGGCAATCTCGTTGAAGGAATCGAACTTTACTTCAAACACCATTTAAGGTCACCTCCTTTAGGCATGCTCAGTATACCATTGGAGGCCTGTCTGGAGCAATGGTCGCTTTCCACAATCTTTCTGACGGATTAAGCTCGACCTTGCGTGTTTTTGACGCTTTCCTTTTTTAACAAGAATTGTCTTGACGTTATAATTCCAGGTCTTTACTCTTTTAAAGCACTTTCCGCTTGTCAAAAAAGCTTTTTAGCTGTTTCTTAACTTAAAAAGACGCGCACCGCGCCTCTTCATCCAGATAGTCCAGCTGGGAGAGCAGCTCCTGAGAGTCGGTTACAATGCAGACGGGCCGGGAATAATCCAGCGCAAACAGCCCGATGAGAGATTTGGCATCAGCCAGCACGTCTCCCTCTGTCTCCCGGAGCATAACCTCCTCAGGGACGGAACAGGCCATCCGGCGCAGGCACCGGAGCTCCTCCGCATTGCGGAACTTTCGGACAACAGTCATATGCGCTCCCTCCTTTGCCCTATCATAGCATACTTTTCTTTTCCTGTGAAGCAGAGTTATTTTCTTCACATTCTTTTCTGTTTTGGTCCCATACCGCGTGAAAAAGTTCACAATTTTTTCGTCCGGCCGTCTCTTTCCGCCGCCAAAAAAATGCGCCAAAGGGAACAAATTCCTTGTTTTACACTAGGAAATGTGGTAAAATAAATAAAAGCGTCTGTGGGAAAGCCGGCGCTGAATCTTTAGCACAGGAGCGCTCATACCTTATGATAGAATTTCAGACGCCCCAGCTGGCGGATAAGGCCTGGATTGACCAGCTGCTCAGCCGTGCCGGCTATCGGGGCTGCGAATATAACTTTACCAATCTCTACACCTGGAAGGACGCTTACAACCATCAGGTGGCCCGGCTGGATGACTTTCTGGCGGTGCGCCTGTGCGGTGGTCTGGGGTGCAGCTACCTCTATCCCGCGGGCAGCGGGGACCGGGCGGCAGCTGTCGCCGCCCTCCGGGCCGACGCGGAGGAGCGGCGACAGCCCCTGCGGCTGGTATGCCTGACAAAGGAGCAGACCGGCGAGCTGGAGGCACTGTTCCCCGGCCGGTTCCGCTTTGAGTCCGACCGGGACGGCTGGGATTACCTCTATGAAATCGACCGGCTGGCCGATCTGGGCGGCAAAAAGCTCCACGGAAAGCGCAACCACATCAACCGCTTTCTGGAGAACAACCCCACCTGGGTCTACGAGCCCATCACGCCGGACAGTCTGGCCGAGTGTCTGGAGATGGATAAGGAGTGGTACCGCCGGAGCATGATCCGGGAGGGCGCCGCTGAGGAGCGGGACCTGGGCGATGAGGGCCGCGCCCTCCGCCTGGCCATCGAGCACTACCGGGAGCTGGGCCTGGAAGGCGGCCTTATCCGGGTTTACGGTGAGGTGGTGGCCTTCACTATGGGCGACATTCTCACCTCCGACACCTTTGATGTACACTTTGAGAAGGCCTACGGAGAGCTCCAGGGGGCCTACGCCATGATCAACCGGGAGTTCGCCCGGTGGGTCCGGGCGCACCACCCCGGCATCCGCTACCTGAACCGGGAGGACGACATGGGAGTGGAGGGTCTGCGCAAGGCCAAGGAGTCCTACTACCCCGACCTGATGGTGGAAAAATACAGCGCAGTCTGGCAGGCATAAGGCGGCATGGACACGCCGGAAAAAGGGCGTGTATTCATTGAGAAGGATGGGTGATACTATGGTAGAGATCCGTCCCTCCCGCGTGGAGGAGCTGGAGGAGCAGAAGTCACTTTGGAAAGTAGCCTTCGGCGATGACGAGGCGTATATCGACCTCTTTTACCGCACCTGCGTCAATCCGGAAGATATCATTATCCTGGCTGAGGACGGGACCCTGCGCAGTATGCTGGCCCTGCTGCCTCTGGAGGTGGAGCTGCCCAGCAGTGAGCGGCTCAGCTCCGCCTATGTGTACGCCCTGACCACTGACCCCAGCGCCCGCAAGCAGGGCTACGGCCGGGCGCTGCTCCAGTACGCCGACTCCTGCCTGCGGGAACGGAAGGTGGACTGCATCACTGTGGTGCCTGCCGAGGCGGGTCTGTTCAAGTTCTTCGAAACCGTGGGCTTTGGCGACTGCTTCTCCAACCGGAAGCTGGAGCTGCTGGAGAGCATGATTCCCCCTGCGCCTCCCCACAGCACGCTGGAGCCGGTGGACGCCTCCGCCTACGGTGAGCTGCGGGAGCGGCTTCTCTCCGGCACCTTCCATGCCCGGTACGGCGGCAAGCTGCTGGAGTTCCAGGCCGGCGCCTCCCGGCTGAGCGGCGCCGGGCTCTACCGTCTGGCCATTGACGGCCGGGAGGGCTGCGCCGTTGCTGAGTACACCAGCGACAGCAGCCTGGCCATCAAGGAGCTGCTGCTCCCGCCCTCTCTGATGACGGGCGGCGTATCCTTAATTAAAGAAGCGCTGCAGGCCGATCGCTACTTTGTCCGTACCCCCACCCTGTGGGACGGGCTGCCCGGCAGCTATATCCAGCCCTTTGCCATGGTCAAGTGGCTCAGAGAGGATCTGCGTCAGGCGTGGGGCGAAGAACGTTCCGGCTATTTCGGTCTTGGTTTTGACTGATTTCGCCCATATTCTCTGATAAATGCGCTCAAATATGCGCAAAGCGGTCAGTTCTGTCCTAAACCGCCCATGAGGGCGAACTTGTGGGAGCCGGCGCCGCAGCTGTGGCGTCCGGCTCCTTTTGTTTGCATTTTCAGGCAGTAAAAAATGCATTTTTGCCTTCAGCAAATTTGGGTTCATTTTTTCAAATTCCCCCCCAATTTCGCCGGTACAACGCTTTGAAAAAGTGGCGGGAAAGACAAAAAATATGGACGATAGCACAGTAGAAGGACAAACGTTTCTCCTTGAGAAATATTTTTGCGCACATATAAAGAAATAAATGTCCGTAATATATGGACATTTGCAGGATGTCCCGCCCTGTCCATCAAATCCGCGTCCGCTTGCCCTTGACGGAGAGACAGTTTTGTTATACAATGTAAAAACTATTTTGTGTCAAAGCGCGCAATTAGGCCACCGGAGCCCCCTTCCAGTGCACCGCGAAGGGGCGAACGCAACGAAACAAGAGCAGAGTAATAGGAAGTGAAGAAATGGCAAAATACGTAGTAAAGCGGGTTATCATGGCCATTGTCACCATCTTGGTTGTGGCATGCGTCACCTTTTTGCTGATGATGTCCGTGCCTGGCAGCCCCTTCAACGACGAGAAGGCCCTGACTGCGGACCAGATGGCAGCCATGGAGGCCAAGTATGGTCTGGATCAGCCCCTCCCTGTTCAGATGGTGCGCTATCTCCAGGGCGCCCTCCACGGCGACTTCGGCGTGTCCCTGAAGATGCAGAAAGATCGTCCCGTGCTGGACATCATTATGGAGAAGTTCCCCATCTCCGCCAAGATCGGCGTCATCGCGCTGGTCTGGGCCATCATAGTGGGTGTGCCTCTGGGCTGTTTGGCGGCCTATAACCGAGGTAAGTGGATTGACAGTATCCTACGGGTCATCTGTACGTTGGGCATCTCCATGCCAGGCTTCGTGGTGGCCACATCACTTATGATAATATTCTGCGGAGATGGGTCAATCCTACAAATCAACGCTATATTCTCGCCCGATATAGACGGTGCCATGGCCTACTTCCTGCCCTGCCTTGCCCTGGGGCTCTACCCCATGTGCTATATCGCCCGTCTGACCCGTTCCTCCATGCTGGACGCCCTGGGACAGGACTATATCAAGACTGCCCGGGCTAAGGGTCTGGCCACCCCCAAGATTATCTTTAAGCACGCCCTGCGCAACGGCGTCATTCCCGTCATCACCTACCTGGGCCCCCTGACCGCCTTTACCCTGTGCGGCGGCTTCGTGGTGGAGCAGGTGTTCACCATCCCCGGCCTGGGCAAGTACTTCGTCTCGGCCATCCAGAACCGCGATTACTTCATCATCATGGGCACCACCATCTTCCTGGCTACCCTGGTGGTTGTGATGAACCTGGTGGTGGATATCCTCTATAAGATTGTGGATCCCCGCATTGACCTGGCGAAAGGAGATTAAAAATGGCAGACAAGAAGAAAAAAGCTGTCTTTGGCTCCCTCCAGCCCAATGTGGATTCCATGCTGGAGTGGAACGACCTGACCCCGGCGGACTTTGCCCCTGCCGACAAGGATGAAAAAGCGGATTTCATTCAGCAGCGCAAGAGCGTGTCCTACTGGGCCGACGCCTGGCGCCGGCTGCGCCACAACGTGGTGGCCATGGTGGCACTGTTCGTCATCATATTCCTCATGCTCTACGCCTTTGTGGGCCCCATGCTGGTGCCCTACACCTATGACCAGCAGATCCGCGGCTCCGAGAACCTCTACCCCTGGCACTACTCCCTGGAGGCCCAGAACGCCTACAAGGAGGCCACCCAGGTCCAGGACCCCGATGAGGCTGTCGCCGCCGCCAAGGCGGAGGCCGAGGCCAAGGGTGAGAAGTTCACCAGCGTGGACGCGGCCATGATCCGCGCCCAGATCAAGGCCGGCGGCTCTCACCCCGAGTTCGAGGGCATGACCGAGGCCCAGATTTACAAGGAGCTGGGCTACGGCCTCCAGCCCTTCGGTTACTCCACCAGTGAGCTCCAGCGCATCGCCGACGGCGAGAACGTGTTCCCCCACGTGTTCGGCACCGACAGCCTGGGCCGCGACATCATGGTCCGCACCATGTACGCCACCCGTGTGTCCATGGTCATCGGCCTGGCCGCCGCCTTCATCGTGCTGGTTATCGGCGCCCTCTACGGCTCCATCTCCGGCTACTTTGGCGGTATGGTGGATACTGTGATGCAGCGTATCGTGGATATCATCTACTCCCTGCCCGAGGTGCTGATTATCCTCATCATCGCCACTGCTGTGGGCCCCCATGTCACGGAGTTTATCAACAATAACCAGGGCTCCACTTTTGCAAACTTCCTGCGTACCGTAGGTCCCAACCTGATCGGTATGTTTGTGGCCTTCTCCATTCTCTACTGGGTCAGCATGAGCCGTATTATCCGCGGCCAGATCCTCACCCTGAAGAAGCAGGAGTATGTCACCGCCGCCCGTGCCCTGGGCGCCTCCGGCGGCCGGATCATCCGCCGCCACCTGCTGCCCAACTGCATCGGCCAGATCGTGGTTACCACCTGCCTGCAGATCCCCTCCGCCATCTTCACCGAGTCCTTCATGTCCTTCCTGGGCGTGGGCGTGCTGGCTCCTCTGACCAGTCTGGGTTCCATGTGCTCCGACGCACTGAGCGGCATCAACACCTATCCCTACCGGCTTGTGATTCCCGCGGCGATCATCAGCGTGATGATCCTGGCCTTCAACCTCTTTGGTGACGGCCTGCGGGACGCGCTGGATCCCCGGCTGAAGAAGTAAGAGAGGAGGAGAAACCATGGATCAGAACAAGGACAATCAGGCTGTGCAGGATGTGCAGAGCCACAAGACCGGCGAAAAGCTGCTGGAAGTCAAGGATCTCCGGGTCTCCTTCTTCACGCCCGCCGGCGAGGTCAAGGCCGTCAGCGGCGTCAGCTACGACCTGAATTACGACGAGGTTATGGGCATCGTGGGCGAATCCGGCTCCGGCAAGAGCCAGGAGGCCTACGCCATCATGGGCCTGCTCCAGTCCCCCGGTAAGGTCATCGGCGGCTCCATCACCTTTGAGGGTCGGGACGTGCTCTCCTTCAACAAGCAGGAGATGACCTCCTTCCGGGGCAGCGAGGTCTCTATGATCTTCCAGAACCCCATGACCTGCCTGAACCCGGTCTACACCGTAGGCAACCAGCTCATTGAGGCCCTCAAGGCCCACGACAAGTCCATCTCCACTCAGGACGCTGCCAAGCGCGCCATGGAGATGCTGGAGCTGGTGGGCATCAACAACGTGCAGAAGCGGATGAAGCAGTATCCCCACGAGTTCTCCGGCGGTATGCGCCAGCGCGTCATGATCGCCATGGGCCTTATCTGCCATCCCAAGCTGCTCATCGCCGATGAGCCCACCACCGCTCTGGACGTGACCATCCAGGCCCAGATCCTGGAGCTGATGAAGTCCCTCCAGAAAAAGACCCACATGGGCATTATCTTCATCACCCACAACCTGGGTGTTGTGGCCGAGATCTGCGACAAGGTCTCCGTCATGTACGCCGGCAAGATTGTGGAGCAGGGCCCTGTGGACGATATCTTCTACAAGCCCGGCCACCCCTACACTGTGGGCCTGCTGCGTTCCATGCCCCGTGTGGACGCCGAGAGCTATGAGCGCCTGATCCCCATCGAGGGTACCCCTGTTGACATGCTCAATCCCCCCGAGGGCTGCCCCTTCGCCCCCCGGTGTGAGCACGCCATGAAGATCTGCCTGCAGAAGATGCCCCCCTACACCCAGCTGGGTGAGGGTCACCGTTCCGCCTGCTGGCTGCGGGTACAGGAGCAGATGGCCGCCCAGAAGCAGGACGGCCAGACCGAGAACAAGGAGGTGTGAGGCCATGAGTGAGAAAAATGATATCCTCGTTCAGGTCGACCACCTGAAAAAGTATTTCCGCGTCAAGGGCGTAAAGGGTCCCGGCGTGCAGGCTGTGGAGGACGTGTCCCTCTTCATCCGCCGGGGCGAGACCCTGGGCCTGGTGGGCGAGTCCGGCTGCGGTAAGACCACCCTGGGCCGTACCATTCTGCAGCTCTACACCCCCACCTCCGGCAAGATCATCTACAATGGCGAGACCATTTTTGAGGGTCAGGACCCCTGGCCCAAGGACGAGAAGGGCAACAGCATCCATACCAAGGTGCCCAAGTACCATCAGGCCAACATGCTGCCCTACCGCCGCAAGATGCAGATTATTTTCCAGGATCCCTCTGCCTCTCTGGACCCCCGTATGACCGTGGGCGAGATCATTGGTGAGGCTCTGGATATCCACAAGCTCTACTCCAGCAAGCAGGAGCGGACCGACCGCATCAAGGAGCTGCTGGGCATGGTTGGCCTGAACACCGAGCATGCCAACCGGTATCCCCATGAGTTCTCCGGCGGCCAGCAGCAGCGCGTGGGTATCGCCCGTGCTCTGGCTGTGAAGCCCGAATTCATTGTCTGTGACGAGCCCATCTCCGCTCTGGACGTGTCCATCCAGTCCCAGGTGGTCAATATGCTGGAGGATATGCAGGCCGACCTGGGCCTGACCTACCTGTTCATTGCCCACGACCTGTCCGTGGTGCGGCACATCTCCAACCGCATCGGCGTCATGTACCTGGGCAGCCTGGTGGAGCTGGCCGACAGCTATGAGCTGAACAAGAACCCCATCCATCCCTACACCAAGACCCTGCTCTCCGCCGTGCCGGTGCCCGACCCGGAGGTGAGCCGCCAGCGTCAGCGTATCGTGCTGGAGGGTGATATTCCCTCTCCCATGAATCCGCCCAGAGGCTGCCGGTTCCACACCCGCTGTCCCTACGCCACCGACAAGTGCAAGGAGGCTGCCCCCGAGTTCAAGGAGCATGCGCCCGGCCACTGGGCTGCCTGCCATCTGCTGGGCTAACGGGGCGCATGCTCCTGCGAGCGTAAGCGAGCCGCCGCACTGCGGCGTACAAGCGTTTTGCCCCTCAGCGGCAAAACCTTGATGCCGGGCGGATTCACTCCGCCCGTGCAGATAAAAATATGGGTCCCTGGTCAGCCAAAGGCTGGCTGGGTTCATGCGCCTGGCCACTGGGCTGCCTGCCACCTGCTGGGCTGATGGGGCCGTTTATTACGCTCTCTATGTGCGCCTCTCTGCCCGACCGCAGAGAGGCGCGAACTTAAGATTTAACACTTTTGCAACAAATCGCTTTACATGGGGAAAGAGCCGTGGTATAATGGCTCAAACACCATGTTGTCCTGACATGGACAAATGTTGTTCTTCAGCACCTGGTTGGAAACCCGCCGTGCGGGTTTCCTCATTTCCCCAGGGAAATGAACCGGCGCACCGCTCGCTGTGTATCACGCCAACCGGCGTAACGATACAAAGACAAATGGGAGGTTTTAGAATGAAGAATTGGAAGAAGCTTCTGTCTCTGCTTCTTGCCGGCACCATGTCCGTCAGCCTTCTGGCGGCCTGCGGCAACAATGAGACCGGCGGCCAGAACACCCCCGCCCCCTCTGGCTCCACTGAGCCCAGCCAGACCACTGAGCCCAGCCAGTCCACCGGCGACACCTTTAACCTGAACGTCTGCTTTGCTTCTGAGCCCGAGACCATGGATCCCGGCCTCAACCGCACCGTGGACGGCAACATCATGATCAGCCACCTCTTCGAGGGCCTGTACAAGTATACTGACAGCGATCCCTCCGGCGATGGCCGCAACGGCGCTACCGCTGTGCTGGTTCCCGGTCAGGCTGCCGCCGAGCCCGAGGTCACTGACAACGGCGACGGCACCTTTACCTACACCTTCACCCTGCGTGACGACATCTACTGGTCTGACGGCCAGCCTGTGACCGCCAACGACTTCGTCTACTCCTGGCGCCGTCTGGTGGATCCCGCCACTGCTTCCCCCTACTCCACCATCATCGCCATGGTTGTGAACGCCAACGAGATCATCGCCGGCGAGAAGGACAAGTCCGAGCTGGGCGTTGAGGCCGTGGACGACAAGACCTTCGCCGTTCACCTGACCTATGACTGCCCCTACTTCCTGGACATCTGCGCCTTCCCCAACACCATGCCTCTGCGTGAGGACGTGGTTGAGGGCAACGCCACCTGGACTCAGAGCCCCGACACCTATGTGTCCAACGGCCCCTTCAAGCTGCAGTCCTGGACCCACGACGCTGAGATCGTCATGGCCAAGAACGACAAGTACTACGGCGCTGCCGACATCGAGCTGGACACTCTGACCTTCAAGCTGATGGACAACGCCAACTCCATGCTGACCGCCTTCCAGAGCGGCGCTCTGGACGTGATGCAGAATCCCCCCACCGACGAGGTTGCTACCCTGCTGGTTGAGGGCACTCTGATCCCCGGCGACTACCTGGGCACCTACTATGCCTGCTTCAACAACCAGAAGGAGCCCTTCAACGACGTCCGCATCCGTCAGGCTTTCTCTCTGGCCATCGACCGTAACTTCCTGGTGGAGAACGTCACCCAGGCTGGTGAGATTCCCGCCGGCGCTTGGGTCCCCGAGAACGTCGTTGACGCCGAGGGCACCGATGGTCCTACCTTCCGCGAGGTGGGCGGCGACTATTACAGCGTTGATCCTGCCGACTACGAGGCCAACTGCGAGAAGGCCCGTCAGCTCCTGGCCGAGGCCGGCTATGAGAACGGCGAGGGCTTCCCCGAGGTGACCTACCTCTACAACACCGATGAGAAGCACGGCGCCATCGCCGAGGCTCTCCAGCAGATGTGGAAAGAGGTCCTGGGCGTCAACGTGACCCTGAACAACCAGGACTGGAACGTGTTCCTGGAGACCCGTTCCAAGGGCGATTACAGCATCTGCCGCAACGGCTGGATTGCTGACTACAACGACCCCGTGTCCTTCCTGGATATGTTCATGACCGACAACGGCAACAACGATGCTCACTACTCCAACCCCGCTTACGACGAGATGATGAAGACCGTGCTGTCCGACTCTGACGCCGCTGGCCGTATGGAGCTGATGCATGAGGCCGAGAAGCTCCTCATCGAGACTGACTGCGCCGTTGCTCCTCTGTACTACTACTCCAACCCCTATATGGTCTCCGACAACGTCCACGGCATGTTCTACACCCCGCTGGGCAACTTCCTGTTCTACAACTGCACTCAGGGCTAATCTCAGCCTTCCAGAGGGCCGGTCGCAAGACCGGCCCTCTTTTTTCCTCTGCCGCGCTGCCGGGCTGCATAGCTATTCATATCCTGCCGTCTCCGGATGTCCTTTTCTTCCGGCCAGTCGCACAAGAGCCGGTGTCTTTTTTCTGCTGTCTCTGTTCAATCTGCCTTAAAATGAATATTCATTCATCATATTCGGAATCTTTCTGAAAAAAATTCAAAAAATGCTTGCATTATCCCTGCATATGGTGTATAATCCAGTCAATCAAAAATCCCCAGTGGATTAAGGAGAGAATGAATATGAAGACGTGGAAGAAAGTTCTTGCATTTGCTCTTGCCGCGGGTATGAGCCTTTCCCTGCTGGCCGGCTGCGGCAGCGATACCACCGGCGGCGACACCAACAGCCCCGCTCCCTCCGGCAGCACCGCTCCCACTGAGAGCCTGACCGCCGAGGTCACCGGCCCCGCCGCCTGGACCTCCGTGGATGACCTGAAGGGCGCCAAGATCGCCGTTCAGGAGGGCACCACCGGCAACGACGTGGCCTCCGCTATCGAGGGCACCCAAATCAGCGCCTTCAAGGCCGCTACCGCCTGCGCCATGGAGCTGATGAACGGCCGTGTGGACTGCGTTGTGATTGACTCCAACCCCGCCCAGGCTCTGGTGAACGCCAACCCCGACAAGCTGATGATTCTGGACTTCCCCGCCAGCGAGGAGAGCGAGACCTACGCCATCGCCACCCAGAAGAACGACGAGGGCGCCGCTCTGGCTGAGGAGTTCAACACCGCTATGGCTACCCTGAAGGAGAACGGCACCTTTGACGCTCTGGTTGCCAAGTACATCTCCAAGGAAGAGGACGCCACCCTGCCCGAGCTCAAGCCCGTTGAGAACCCCAAGGGCACTCTGGTCATGGGCACCAACTGCGAGTTCGAGCCCTTCGAGTACCTGACCAGCGACGGTACTCCCACCGGCTTCGACGTGGACTTCGTCAAGTACCTCTGCGCTGAGATGGGCTATGAGGTCACCATCGAGAACATGGACTTCGACGCTCTGATTCCTGCCCTGCAGTCCGGCCGGATTGACTTCATCGCCGCCGGCCTGACCCGCAACGAGGAGCGGGAGAAGAACGCCAACTTCACCGACGGCTACTATGAGGCCACCCAGTCCATCGTGGTGCTCAAGCCCGAGGCCTGATTCCTGCAAAGTTAACGTGAAATACCGCGGACAGCCTGCGCTGAAAGAGCGCAGGCTTCCGTGCGCTCTAGAGAAAGGCGGCGATTACCCTGTCATTTGGTGCATGGTTCCTGAGCACTGGCTTTGGCCAGGGGCTGGCGGACTTTGGAGAGAAGCTGTATGCGGCGTTCCTGTTTGAGGACCGCTGGCGGCTCTACCTGGGCGGCCTTGGCACTACCCTCCTGATTACCCTGGGCGCAATCTGCATCAGTACCGTGTTCGGCATGGTGCTGTGCCTGATGCGCCTGTCCCGGCACCGGATTCTCCGGGGGCCGGCCACTGCGTATATCGACATTATCCGCGGCATTCCTGTGGTGGTTCAGCTGCTGATCATGTACAACGTGGTCCTGCTGAATGTGACCGACAACAAGACCCTGGTGGCTATTATCGCCTTTGGTCTCAACTCTTCGGCATATATGGCTGAGATATACCGCTCGGGAATCAACGCAGTTGACCCGGGACAGATGGAGGCTGGCCGCAGTCTGGGTCTGAGCCGTGCCCAGACCATGTGGCACATCATCTTCCCCCAGGCCATCAAGAACTGCCTGCCTACATACACCAGCGAGTTCATCGTACTGGTGAAGGAGACCGCCGTGGTGGGCTATATCGCCCTGGTGGACCTGACCAAGGTCTACTCCTCCATCCAGAGCCTGACCTATGATGCCTCGGCCCCTCTGTTCATCATCGCCGTGGCCTACTTCGCAATCACCAAGACCCTCTCGATTATCTTCGGCTACATGGAAAGGAGGCTGCGGGAAAGTGATAGACGTTGAACATCTGAGTAAATCCTTCGGCAGCCACCTGGTGCTGGACGATATCTCCGAGCACATTGAGCAGGGAGAAAAGGTGGTCATCATCGGGCCCTCCGGCTCGGGCAAGTCCACCTTCCTGCGCTGCCTCAACCTGCTGGAGACCCCCACGAAGGGTAAAATCATCTTTGAGGGCACTGTGGTCAACGACAAAAAGACCGACATCAACGCCGTCCGGCGTCAGATGGGCATGGTGTTCCAGCACTTCAACCTGTTCCCCAACATGACCATCCGGAAGAACATCACCCTGGCCCCGGTGCAGACCAAGCTGATGAGCCAGGAGGAGGCCGACGAGGTGGCCCTGACCCTGCTGGACCGTGTGGGCCTGAAAGACCGGGCCGAGTCCTATCCTGCCCAGCTCTCCGGCGGCCAGAAGCAGCGTATCGCCATTGTCCGCGCCCTGGCTATGAAGCCCAAGGTGATGCTCTTTGACGAGCCCACCTCCGCCCTGGACCCTGAGATGGTGGGCGAGGTGCTGGACGTCATGAAGGAGCTGGCCGACGAGGGCATGACCATGGTGGTGGTCACCCACGAGATGGGCTTTGCCCGTGAGGTGGGCAGCCGGGTGCTGTTTATGGACGGCGGCCACATTCTGGAGCAGAATGAGCCCCACGCCTTCTTTGCCAACCCCAAGGAGCCCCGTACCATCGAGTTCCTGTCCAAGGTTCTGTAAATGCAGAAGTCCCGCGAGAGCAGCGCTCTCGCGGGACTTTTTTGTTATTTGTAGTTCAGGTTGCACTCGGCCCCGGCAGGGCAGGCGGGCCACAGCCCCGCCGCCTTCCGCATGGGCTCCAGAGCCAGCCGGTTGAACACGGCCACGCACCGGCCGATGGCCACCATGGCCACCAGGGTGCCCACGCCGATACCCACCACATGGCCGGCGGCCAGCAGGCACAGGGACACCGAGACGATGACGCAGGCCACGTCCACCGTGTTCTTGCCCAGGCCCAGACCCTTGCCCATGGCCATACCGGCCGCACGGGCCATGCCGTCAGGGGGACTGGCCACCAGATCCATGGCCACGATCATGGCCGCGCCCACGCCGGTGCACACCACCGAACCGGCCAGCAGCAGGATTTTCTGCCACAGGGCGGGGGTATCCAGCCCCAGGGGCACCGCCAGGCGGTCAAAACCGGCGGTAAAGAAGTTGAGCAGGAAGCTGAACACCAGGGAGAAGGGGATCTCCAGCAGGTCCAGCTTGCGGGTGCGCTTGCCCTGGAGAATGAACTGCACGGCCATAAAGACCATGTACACCCCCATGGTGGCGGCGCCGAAGTCGATATGCCAGATCTCCGAGATGGCGTAGGCAGGGGAGATGATGGGGGACACGCCCAGCTGAGCCCGGGTGCTCAGGGTATTGCCCACAGCCAGAATCAGCACGCCCAGCAGGTAAATGCCCATCCGCCAGGCCATGGCCCCGGTAAGGACGCCGCTTCTCCGCTTCACGCCGACATCAGCCCTCTTCAGGACCTCCGCCTCCGGCTGGGGCAGGCTGTGAACCTCGGCGGATTCCGCCATCACATAGCTTCCCATGTTCAACGCCTCTCCTTCATCAGATTGATGGGCCAGAGCCCCGCCAGGCGGGGATACAGAGTTTTTATATTTCTTTTCTCTCATCTGTCCTTGCATTAAGTATACATGTCTTTCAGGAGAAGTCAATACTTTGCCGATAAGTTTATTTTTTAACTCGTTATTGAGAAAAATAAGACAATATAGGTCAAAAAAGTAACATACACGATAGATATTTCACAAACGAAAAATTCTCAGCGGGGCAGGCCCTCCGCCGCACGGTCCAGCCGCTCCATGGCCGCCTCCAGACACTGGCGGGGACAGGCCAGGTTGATGCGCTCAAAGCCCGCGCCCTGGGGCCCGAAGATATAGCCCTCATCCAGGCAGAGCTGGCAGGAGAGGAAGAACTTCTCCTGCTCCTCGGGCGTCAGGCCCAGGCTGCGGAAGTCGCACCACATCAGGTAGGTACCCTCCATGGAATAGGTGATAACGGAGGGGAATTTCTCCTTGAGAAACGCCTTGCAGTACTCATAATTGCCCCGGATTACCTCCAGCAGCTCCTCCAGCCAGTCCTCCGCCTCCTCATAGGCGGTGCGGGTGGCGGTGAGGCCGAAGTAGCTGGTGTACTCTCCGGTATACCCCACCTGTTTGCCCAGCAGGGCGGCGCGGAGGCTGCCGTCGGGGACGATGATGTTGGCGGTGGCCAGTCCGGCCAGATTGAAGCTCTTGCTGGCGGAGGTGCCCACAATACACTGCCGGGCGGCAGGGCCGTCCAGAGTGGCAAAGGGGGTATGGACATGGCCGGGATGCACAAAGTCGGCGTGGATTTCGTCGGAGAACACGGTGACGCCGTGGCGGGCGCAGATGTCCGCCGCCGCCTGGAGCTCCTCCCTGGTCCACACCCGGCCCACCGGGTTGTGGGGGGAGCAGAGGAAGAACAGCTTCACGTCGGGCCGGGCGGCCAGTTCCTCCAGGCCCTCCAGGTCCATGACGTACCGGCCGTCCTCCAGCTTCAGGGGGTTCTCACACACCTTGCGGCCGGTGTTTTCCACCACCTTGCGGAAGGGCGGGTACACCGGCGGCTGGATGATGACTCCCTCGCCGGGCTGGGTCAGGGCGTGGACGGCCAGGTTCATGGCGGGCACCACGCCGAAGGTCTGGAACATCCACTCCGGCTCCACGGTCCAGTGGTGGCGCCGGGCCATCCAGCGGCACACCGCCTGCTTGTAGGGGCCATCGGCGATGGTGTAGCCGTAGACGCCGAAGGATGCGGCCTTCTGGATGGCAGCGGTGATCTGAGGAGCCACGGCGAACTCCATGTCCGCCACCGAATAGGGAACCAGGGCCGTGTTATCCACATTCATGGCCTCAAATGTGGACCATTTCTCCGCGCCCATATTCCTCCGGGGGCGGAGGGTAGTAAAGTCGTACATGCTGAATCCTCCTTTGCTAATGTAAAAAACAGGGGCGGCCCATAGGCCGCCCCTGTGTGCGTGAATGATTATTCGGCGGAGATCATGTAGTAATACACGGGCTGGCCGCCGGCCAGAAGGGTGATTTCCGCCTTGGGGCATGCCTCCTGGAAGATGGCCAGGGCCTTCTGGGCGTCGTCCTCCTGGACGTCCTCGCCGTAGAACACGGTGATGAACTCGGCGTCCTGCTGGGGCTGGGCCTCAGCCAGACGGCGGAGGAGGGTGTAGATATCCTGGTCAGTGCCGAAGAGCTGGTGCTCAGCCAGAGCCAGATAATCGCCCTGCTTGATGGCAAAGCCGTCAAAGTCGGAGTCACGGGCGGCGTAGGTGATCTCGGAGGTGCTCACCCGCTTGAGGGCGTCGGCCATGGCCTCGGTGTTCTCCTCCACGGAGCTGTCCGGGTCAAAGGCCAGCAGAGCGGAGATGCCCTGAGGCACGGTCTTGCTGGGCAGGACCACCACCTGCTTGCCCTCCACCAGGCGGATGCACTGCTCGGCCGCCATGATGATGTTCTTGTTGTTGGGCAGGACAAAGACCACCTCGGCGGGGGTCTTGTCGATCTCGCGCATGATATCCTCGGTGGAGGGGTTCATGGTCTGACCGCCGCTGATGATGCCGTCGGCGCCCAGGTCACGGAACACGGCGGCCACGCCCTCGCCGGCGCACACCGCCACAAAGCCGTAGGGCTTCTCGGGAGCGGCAACCTTGTGCTCCTCCTGAGCGGGGGCCTGGGCGGCCTCCTCCAGGATCTCGCTGTGCTGGTTGCGCATGTTCTCAATCTTCACGGTCTGGAGGGCGCCGTAGGTCAGGGCCTCCTCCAGCACCTTGCCGGGGTTGTTGGTGTGGACATGCACCTTGATGATGTCGTCGTCCTCCACCAGCACCAGGGAATCGCCCAGGGCGTTGAGGAAGCCGCGGAGTGCCTCCGGGTCCTTCTTCTTGTTGTCCCGGGAGCAGATGAACTCGGTGCAGTAGCCGAACTTGATCTCCTCGGTGGAGAAGCTCTCAAAGTCGGCCCGGTCCTTGGGGGCGGCGGGAGCGCTCTCGTCGGAACCCTCGGGCATGGGCTCGCCCCGCAGCTCGTCCAGCATGCCCTGGAGGATGACCAGGAAGCCCTTGCCGCCGGCATCCACCACGCCGGCCTTCTTCAGGACAGGGTTCTGGTTGATGGTGTTGTCCAGGGCCACGTGGCCCTCGTCAATGGCGGCCTGGAGCACGGCCTCGGCGCTGTTGTTCTCCCGGGCGGTGGCGGCGGCCTGAGCGGCGGCCAGGCGGGAGACGGTGAGGATGGTACCCTCGGCGGGCTTCATGACCGCCTTGTAGGCGGCGGCCACGCCCCAGTCAAGGGCCACGGCCAGATCCCGGCCGTCAATGGTCTCCTTGTCCTTCACGGCCTTGGAGAAGCCCCGGAACAGCAGGGACAGAATGACGCCGGAGTTGCCGCGGGCGCCCCGCAGCAGGGCGGAGGCGTTCATGGCGGCGGCCTCGCCCACGGTGGACGCGGCCTTCTTCTTCATCTCCGCCGCGGCGGTGGAGATGGTCAGGGACATATTGGTGCCGGTGTCGCCATCGGGCACAGGGAAAACGTTGAGCTCGTTGATCTCCTGCTTGCGTGAATTGATGGAGGCCGCGGCGTGGACTACCATCCGCTGAAACGACGCCCCGTCAATGGTATCTCTCATGTCGATGTTCCTTTCTGTCATACAGGTCCGGCGGAGCCCAGGCTCAGCCGATCACCATGGAATCAATGTAGACGTCCACGTTGCGGACCTCCACGCCGGTGGTGCGGCTGACCACGTACTTGACCTCGCTCATGATGGAGCGGGACACAGCCGCCAGGTTGACGCCGTTGTCCACAATGATATGGAGCTCGATGGAGACGGTGGAGTCGTCGTGATAACGGACCTTGACGCCCTTGGCCATAGACTCTCTGCGCAGCAGGTGGACCAGCCCGTCGGTGGTGGAGCGCACGGCCATACCCTTCACGCCGTAGCAGTTGGTGGCGGCGGCGCCGGTGATGTTGCTGAACACATCGCTGCTGATGCGTATCTCGCCCTTCTCGGTCTGCAGCTTCATGGGGATCCTTCCTTTCTATGGGGGATGACTGCCGTGAGGCAGCTGGTTTCTTCTCATTCGTTCCTATATTTTATTCTATTTCCGTCCAAAATACAAGGGAAAAAGTTTGTACAGGTCATTGTAATTTGGACGAAAAACGTGTACACTATTACCATCATTTCATAAGAGGAGGCGACAGACATGAGAAAGGTCGTCCAATTTGTACTGAAACTGGTGGCTGTGTGCATGGTAGTGGCCGCCGCTGCCTGCTGCGTCATCGCCTATTGGGACAAGATTACCGCCGTGCTGGGCTGCGCCCGGGATAAAATCGCCGAGAAGAGGGCCTGCTGCTGCCACTCTGAGTACGACGACTACGCCGACTGGGACGAGGAATAAACAGATGAAAAACCGGGGACGGGAGTGAAAGCTCCCGTCCCCGGTTTTGTGTTATGGCCTGCCGTCCCCGCCGGGCAGGGCAGGGGAGGTCTCAGGCGGATCGGTCTGAAATTCCGTCATGCAGCCCCAGTACCGTTTGGGCATGTGGGTCATGCGGCAGCGGGGGTTGTACCGCCCCTCAATGGACACGGTGCGGTAGAACTGCCGCCACAGGGCCCGCCAGTCCCGCTCGGCCTTATCCGGCCCGGCCACCCGGAAGTCCTCCAGAGGGATGATGGCCCACTGTCCCGGCCGGTAGAAGAGGGCCTCCCGGTGGGTGCGGTCGTAGATGATAAAGGCCTCCGACGGGTACCGGGCGCAGAAGTGGGGCCGCAGCAGGGGGAGCACCCGGTTCCGGGGCTCAATCTCCGCCGTCAGGACGCCGTTCTGGTCGGAGAAGCGGATGAAGCCCTTGAGGAGGTGTGCCTCCCCGGTGAGGTATTTTACCGCCCGGTTCAGGGAGAACACCCGCTCGTCGGTCAGGTCGTGGAGCACCGACGGCCCACGCTCAAACCCCAGGGCCAGAAAGTCGTACAGGTGCTGCTCCCGGTCGGGCAGGGCGGTGAGGAAGCCGTAGACCGCCAGCCGGGCCCCCTGGGGGGACAGGCGGCGAGGCAGGGACTGCCGCACCCGCCGGGCGTGGTCCGGGTGGGTGTCCACCGGCCGCTCGGGGTAGAGGGAGAGCTGGGCCTGGCCGGGGGCGGAGAAGGCCGCCGCCCGCTCATGGTGGACATAGCTCTCGTAGACGCAGGTGAGAAAGCCGTCAAAGGTGCCGTCGTAGGTGTAGGCCACCTGGGGCCAGCCGGTCATGTCGTAGTTTCCCATTATCCCGTCTCCTCAAACAGGCTCAGCTGCTCCGGGACCTCCCGGGAGAGCATGGGCCGCTCCAGTGCCACCAGGTGGCGGAGAATGCCGTCCTCCTTCACCCGCAGGCCCTCCGCTGTCTTTCCCGAGCAGGTGAGGAAGTACTGGGCCCGTTTGAGCACCACCCCCAGCTTTTTCAGCCCCTGGAAGGTGAGGGCACCCCACCGCCGGGCGGAGAGAATCCGCCGGGCCGAGGTGACGCCGATACCGGGCACACGCAGCAGGGCCTCGTAGTCAGCGGTATTTACCTCCACAGGGAAGAACGCCGGGTGAGCCAGCGCCCAGGAGCACTTGGGGTCCACCAGAGGGTTGAAATTGGGGTTGGCCTCGTCCAGCAGCTCGTGGGCCTCAAAGTGGTAGTACCGCAGCAGCCAGTCGGCCTGATAGAGCCGGTGCTCCCGCAGCAGGGGCGGCTTGAAGCCCTGGGGCGCGGGGAGCAGCTTGCTGTCCGACACGGGCATATAGGCGGAGAAGAACACCCGCTTGAGCCGGTACTTTTTGTACAGCCCCTCGGTGAGGCGGAGAATTTGAAAATCGGTCTCCGGCGTGGCCCCCACAATCATCTGGGTGGACTGTCCCGCCGGGGCGAATCTGGGCGCCTTCCGGGAGAGGGCCAGTTCCCCTCTGGAGGCGGCGATGCCGTCCCGGATCTGGGCCATGGGGGTGAGGATGGAGGTCTTGGCCTTGTCAGGGGCCAGCAGCCCCAGGGACTGCTCCGAGGGCAGCTCGATGTTCACCGAGAGCCGGTCGGCCAGCAGGCCCAGCCGGTGGGTGAGGAGGGGGTCGGCCCCCGGGATGGCCTTGGCGTGGATGTATCCGCCGAAGGCGTACTCCTCCCGCAGCAGACGCAATGTCTCAATCATCAGCTCGGTGGTTTTGTCCGGGCTGCCCCATACGGCGGAGGACAGGAACAATCCCTCGATATAGTTGCGCCGGTAAAAGCCGATGGTGAGCTCGCACAGCTCACGGGGGGTGAAGGCGGTGCGGCGCACGTCGTTGGACCGGCGGTTGACGCAGTACTGGCAGTCGTAGATGCATCGGTTGGTGAGCAGCACCTTCAGCAGGGAGATGCACCGCCCGTCAGCGGAGAAGGAGTGGCAGCAGCCCGCGGCCATGGTGGAGCCCATGGTCCCCGGACGGCCCGCCCGATCCAGGCCGCTGGAGGTACAGGCGGCGTCATATTTTGCCGCGTCGGTGAGTATGGTCAGCTTATCCATCAGCTCCATGGGACAGCCCTCCAAAAGCATAGGAACGTTTGTACGAATATTATGGCATTAGAACAGATGTTTGTCAAGCACAGGAATACATTTCCACCTCAGGAAAGCCAATTTCGGAGGCACTTGGGCAATTGTGCTACAAATTTCACAAACTCCCCGCCTTTTTTGCCTGAATTAAAGGCATTGTAGTGAAAACGGGAAAAGACTGCTGAAAAAGTGAACAAATCTTGTCTAAACTGCTTGCGAATCCTGCCGAGTCGCGGTATACTATTACAGCTCGCTTTTGCGGGTGCTTTGCTATGCAAAAGCATAGCAAAGTTGGCCATGTGCCGCTTTCAGCGGCACGGCCATGAACTCACAGCGCATGGGCCGGGACAGCCCACGTGCGCATAAACTTCATGCGCCCCGGCTTTTGCCTGGTTTTATGGCGCGCCCCACGCGCATGAAGTTTCATGCCCAAACAAACATATGCTTGGAGGACAGCACTTCCATGAAAAAACGCGACATTATCATCATTGTGGCGGTACTGGCTGTGGCATTTGCCGCGTTTATAGCAGCGAATCTGTTCCAGTCCCGTGAGAGCGGTGTGGAGGATTTTGTCTATATCTACGTCAATGACACCCTCTATGAGGCCGATCCGCTCAGCGAGGACAAACTGATTGAAATCGACCAGGGCAACGGCATGGTCAACCACGTCCAGATCAAGGACGGCAAGGTATACATGGCCGACTCCACCTGCGAGAATCAGGACTGTGTGGACCAGGGCTCCATGACCGCCGAAAATGTGGACACCCGGCCCATGCGCAACTGGGTTGTGTGCCTGCCCAACGGCATCTCCATTGAGCTGCGCCTGGCCAGCGAGGAGACCACATGAACCGCCGGGGACAGCAGAATGTCCGGTGGCTGACCCGCATGGCCCTGCTGACGGCGGTGGCCGTGGTGCTGGGCTATATCGAGCACCTCATTCCCATGCCCGGCGGCATCCCCGGCATCAAGCTGGGCCTGGCCAACACCGTGCTGCTCTACGCCATCTACCTGCTGGACGCCAAGAGCGCCTTCCTGCTGATGATCCTGAAGGTAGGCCTGTCCGGCCTGATGTACGGCGGTGTGTCCGCCATGATGTTCAGCTTCGGCGGCGGACTGTGCAGCCTGGTCATGATGCTGCTGGTGAAAAAGCTGGGCGGCGAGGGCGTGTCCATTCTGGGCGTGTCCGTGGTGGGCGCCGTGTTCCACAACGCGGGCCAGACCGCTGTGGCCGCCCTGGTGGTGAATACCGCCGCACTGATGGGCTATGTGCCCTTCCTGCTGGTGGCCGCCGTGGTCACCGGCGTCCTCACCGGCATTGCCGCCAAGTATGCCATCCAGGGCCTGAAGGCCTCGGGGATGGAGAACGTGTCCATGCCAGACAAAAATTCCAAGCCGGAGCCTGAGCCGGAGCACTCCCAGGAGGAACCCAAATGAGACACCGTACCATTGCCGCCGCACTGGCCGGTCTGCTGGCCCTGAGCCTGCTCACCGCCTGCCAGCCCCAGGGTACCCAGGGCTCGGCGGCCCCCACCACGTCCCCCGCCGTGGAGACAGGCCTGTCCAAGCAGAGCCGGGTGGGCTTTTTCTTCGATACCGTCATCACCATTGAGGCCTACACCAACGACGAGTCCATCCTGGACGACGCCATTGCCGAGTGCCAGCGGTACGACGACCTGCTGAGCAAGACCAAGGAAGGCTCCGACGTGTGGAAGATTAACCACGCCAATGGAGAGCGGGTGGCCGTCAGCCAGGAGACCCTGGACATCATCCGCAAGGCTCTGGAATATTCTGAGCTGTCCGACGGCAAGTTTGACATCACCATTGAGCCCTGTGTGGCCCTGTGGGACTTCACCGGCGAGAACATGGGCGTTCTGCCCGACGAGGCCGAGCTGGCCGAGGCCGCGTCCCACGTGGACTACACCAAGGTGGACGTAACCGACGAGGGCGTCCAGCTCCCCGCGGGGGAGACCATTGACCTTGGCGCCATTGCCAAGGGGTACATCACCGACCGCATCAAGGATTTCCTGGTGGATCGGGGCATCACCTGCGGCATGCTCAACTTCGGCGGCAACGTGCTGGCCATCGGCACCAAGCCCGACGGCTCCGACTGGAACATCGGCATTCAGGACCCCGCCTCCACCACCGGCGAGAGTATCGCCGTGGTGCCGGTGAGCGACAGCGCCGTGGTTACCAGCGGCATCTACGAGCGCGGCTTTGACCTGGACGGCGTGCGCTACCACCATATTCTGGATACCTCCACCGGCTGGCCCGTGCAGAACGAGCTGGCGGGCATCACCATACTGGCCGACGACGCCTTTGACGCCGACGCCCTCTCCACCACCGTGTTTGCCATGGGTCTGGAGGATGGGACCGCCTTTGTGGAGGGCCTGGACGGCGTGGAGGCCGTCTTTATTACCCGGGACGAACAGGTCTCCTGGACGTCCGGGCTCAACGATCGTCTGACCCTGCTGAACAACGGCTGAGAGCCCTTCGAGAGAGGGAGCGGCTCCCGGTACCGGGTGAAGCAGTGTACCCGCGGAATGCGGAATATATGCGAAGGTGTCAGAATTTGTCCCAAATCGCGGGGTGAGGCCCCGCGCCTTGTAGAAAAGGAGTGGTCAAGAACTATGGGAATGGGAAAAGGAATCCGCCTGGCGGGTCGTAAAAACACCGCTTCCTGCACTCCCGTGCAGATGACGGTGCCCGCGCGGGTCCGGATACCCCTGTCGCTTCTGGGCGCCAACACCAGTACCATTCTGGTGAAGAAGGGCGACACGGTGGCCGTGGGCCAGCCGATCGCCACCCAGGGCCAGGGCATCGGTGTGCCGATGTACGCCAGCGTGTCGGGCACGGTGGAGGGCATTGAGTCCCTGCGCATGCCCAACGGCAGCATTGTGGACTGCATTGTCATCGCCTCCGACGGACAGCAGACCGTCTGGGACGGCATTGAGGTCCCCAAGGTCACCAACATGCAGGAGCTGCTGGACGCCGTCCGCAAGAGCGGACTGGTGGGTCTGGGCGGCGCCGGCTTCCCCACCTGGGTGAAGCTCAACGCCACTGTGGATCGTCTGATCATCAACGGCAGCGAGTGCGAGCCCTACTGCACCGTGGACTACATCGCCATGCGGGACTATGCCGCCGACATGGCTGAGGGCGTGCGCATCGTCAAGGAGATGCTGGGCATCGAGAAGGCCATTGTGGGCGTCAAGCACCCCCCCAAGGGCCTGGAGGATGCCTTCAAGGGCATGAGCGGCGTGGAGATCAAGCAGCTGCGGGAGTACTACCCCGTGGGCGCTGAGAAGATGCTGATCCACGAGACCACCGGCCGTACCGTCCCCGGCGGCAAGCTGCCCAAGGACGCCGGCTGCATCGTGCTCAACGTGAACACCGCCGCCTTCATCGCCCGGTACCTGCGCACCGGTATGCCTCTGGTGAGCAAGACCGTCTCCGTGGACGGCTCTGCCGTCAACACCCCCGGCGTCATCACCGCCCCCATCGGCACCCCCGTGGGCGACCTGTTCGCCGCTGTGGGCGGCTTCAAGGGTGAGCCCGCCAAGATCTTCGCCGGCGGCCCCATGATGGGTATCGCCCTGCCCGACCTGGACTTCCCCCTGCTGTGGAACAACAACGGCTTCGTGGCCCTCAACGAGAAGGACGCCGCCAAGCCCGCCACCACCGCCTGCATCCGCTGCGGCCGGTGCGTGGACCACTGCCCCATGAATCTGATGGCCTTCGAGATCTCCAAGGCCTACGAGCAGCGGGACGTGGAGTGGCTGCGGAGCATCCGCGCCGACCTGTGCATTGAGTGCGGCTGCTGCGCCTATGTCTGCCCCGCCCGTCGTGACCTGGTCACCAACAACAAGCTGGCCAAGCGGTTCCTGGCCAGCCAGCCCAAGAAGGAGGTGAGCAAGTCGTGAAGCTGCTCTCCGTGACCCCCGCACCCCACATCTGGGCCAAGGAAGACACCCAGTCCATCATGCGGGACGTGCTCATCGCCCTTGCTCCTGCGTTCATTGCGTCCATTGTGATTTTCGGCATCAATGCCCTGCTGGTCACCGCCGTGTGCGTTGTGGCCGCCGTGCTGTCCGAGTTCATCTTTGAGAAGGCCGTCAAGCGGCCCGTCACCATCACCGACCTGTCCGCCGCCGTCACCGGCGTGCTGCTCTCCTTCTGCCTGCCCTATGACATCCCCCTGTGGATCGCCGCTCTGGGCAGCATCATCGCCATCGTGGTGGTCAAGCAGCTCTTCGGCGGCATCGGCCAGAACTTCGCCAACCCCGCCATCACCGCCCGTGTGGTGCTGCTTATCTGCGGCTTCAACGGCGCCATGACCACCTTCAACCTGGACGGCGTGTCCGGCGCCACCCCCCTGGCTGACGGCGCCGCCAACCCCGGTGTGATGACCATGTTCCTGGGCAACCACGCCGGCTCCCTGGGCGAGACCTGCGCTCTGGCCCTCATCATCGGCGGCGTGTACCTGCTGGTGCGGAAGGTCATCACCTGGCACATCCCCGTGGCTTACATCGGCACTGTGGCTGTCATCTCCCTCATTGCCCAGCAGGATCTGTCCATCCAGCTGATGGGCGGCGGCCTGCTCCTGGGTGCCTTCTTCATGGCCACCGACTACACCACCTCCCCCATGACCAATGTGGGCAAGCTGATCTACGGCGTGGGCTGCGGCCTGCTGACCATGATGGTCCGCCTCTGGGGCGCTACCCCCGAGGGCGTCAGCTACGCCATCCTGCTGATGAACATTCTCACGCCCCACATTGACAAGCTCACCAAGCACAAGGCGTTTGGAGGTGAAAAGGCATGATTCAGAAGGCAAACAAGGCGGAAAACAAGGTCTGGAAGATGATCGCTCCCATTGTGGTGCTGACCTGCATCGGCCTTGTCATCACCGCGGCGCTGGCCGTCACCAACCAGCTCACCGCTCCCGTCATCGAGGCCCAGGCCGCGGCTGCGGCTGAGGCCGCTCTGAAGGTGGTCCTGCCCGAGGGCAGCGACTTTACCGACATCACCGGCGTGGAGCTGCCCGAGGGCGTCACCGCTGCCAAGGCTGCCGGCAACGGCGCCGGCTATGTGTTCACCACCACCGGCAAGGGCTTCGGCGGCGATATCTCCGTCATGGTCGGCCTGAATGCCGACGGCGCCATCACCGGCACCAAGGTTCTCAGCAACGCCGAGACCCAGGGCATCGGCTCCAAGGTGGTGGAGGACGGCTCCGCCTACCAGCAGCAGCTGGTCGGTATGACCGACACCTCCGGCATCCAGGCCACCAGCGGCGCCACCGTGTCCTCCAACGCTATGACCTCCGCTATCCAGACCGCCTTTGACGCCTATGTGCTCTCCACCGGCGGCACTGTGGAGGCTGAGGTGTACGAGGCTCCCGCCAACCTGACCGACGACGTGCTGGCCGAGTACTATCCCGGCGCCACCTTCACCGACGTGGTGGGCGGCAAGACCTCCGACGCGGGCACTGTTGTGTACGCCTCCGAGGCCGGTATGGCCGGTCCTGTGAACGTGGCCGTGTTCTTTGATGCTGACGGCAAGATCATCGGCGCCATCTCCGACACCTCCTCCGAGACTCCCGGCTACGGCCAGCCTCTGGGTGATGGCGAGTTCATGGACAGCTTCGTTGGCGTCACCAGCGGCAGCGAGGTGGACGGCGTCTCCGGCGCTACCATCACCTCCGACGCCATCAAGGGCGCTGTGGATATTGCCATTGCCAACCTGGAGACCGTGAAGACCGCTGAGGCCGTCACCGGCGGCTCCACCGGCGGCTCTGACGCGGACGAGGGCGGCGAGACCGCCGAGGCCGCTGAGGCCCCCGCCAACCTGACCGACGATGTGCTGGCCGAGTACTATCCCGACGCTTCCTTCACCGACGTAGCCGGCGGCAAGGTGTCCGACGCGGGTACTGTGGTGTACGGCGCGGCTCAGGGCATGCTGTCCGAGATCCGCGTGGCCGTGTTCTTCGACACCAATGACACCATTCTCGGCATTGTGGCCGACTGCTCTCAGGAGACCCCCGGCCTGGGCACCATGGCCGGTGAGGAGGACTTCACCAGCCAGTTCGCCGGTGTGACCAGCGCTGACGGGGTGGACACCATCACCGGTGCCACCATCTCCTCCACCGCTGTGAAGGACGCCGTCAACCAGGCCATCTCCAATCTCCAGACTGTAAAGGAGGCGGGCTGAGATGAAGAATAAAGCACCTTCCAAGCTCTCCATTCTGACCAACGGCATCATCAAGGAAAACCCCGTTCTGGTCCTGGTGCTGGGCACCTGCCCCACCCTGGCTACCACCACCTCGGTGTCCACCGCCATCGGTATGGGCATCGCGGCTGCCATCGTTCTCATCTGCTCCAACATTCTGATCTCCCTGCTGCGGAAGATCATCCCCGATTCCGTCCGTATCCCCTGCTACATCGTGGTTATCGCCGGCTTCGTGTCGGTGGTCCAGATGCTGGTGCAGGCCTACTTCCAGGACCTGTACACCGCCCTGGGCGTGTACCTGCCCCTGATCGTGGTTAACTGCATCATCCTCGGCCGCGCCGAGATGTTTGCCAGCAAGCACTCCGTGGGCGAGTCCGCCCTGGACGGCATCGGCATGGGCATCGGCTTCACCGTGACTCTGGTGGTCATGGCCACCCTGCGTGAGGTCGTGGGCGCCGGCACCTTCGCCGGTATCCCCGTGCCCTTCTTCTCCAGCTACAACATTCCCATCCTGACCCAGACGCCCGGCGGCTTCTTCATCTTCGGCTGCCTCATCGCCCTGGTTGCCAGAATCACCCACGGGAAAGTGAAGCACGCCGCCACCGGCTGCGGTAACTGCCCCAACGCCGCTGTGTGCGGTAAGATCGGAAAGGAGGCCTAAGGAATGGAACTGGATTGGGGAAACCTCCTCTTTATCATCCTGAGCGCTGTCTTCGTCAATAACTACGTGCTGCAGCGCTTCCTGGGCATCTGCCCCTTCCTGGGCGTGTCCAAAAAGCTGGACCAGGCCGCCGGCATGTCCATCGCCGTTATCTTCGTCATGCTGCTGGCCACCGCTGTGACCTGGCCCATCCAGACCTACCTGCTCACCCCCAACGACATGGGCTATCTGCAGACCATAGTGTTCATCCTGGTCATCGCCGCCCTGGTGCAGCTGGTTGAGATCGTCCTCAAGCGCTACATCCCCGCCCTGTACAAGTCCCTGGGCATCTACCTGCCCCTCATCACCACCAACTGCGCCGTGCTGGGCGTCACCGTGCTGAACATCACCGAGGGCTACAACTTCGCCCAGTCCATGGCCAACTCCTTCGGTTCCGGCCTGGGCTTCTTCCTGGCCATGGTCCTGTTCGCCGGCGTGCGTATGCGCACTGAGACCTGCGACGCCCCCGACTCCTTCAAGGGCCTGCCCATCACCCTGGTTTCCGCCGCCATCGTGGCCGCCTCCTTCAACGGCTTCGCCGGTGTGGTGGAGACGCTGTTTGGAAATTAAGGGGGTGACGGCATGAATCCGATTCTGATGGCTGTAATTCTGGTTGTTGTTATCGCGATTATCTGCTCCGTCATGCTGGTCATCGCGTCCACCGTCATGGCTGTGCCGGAGGACCCCAAGTTCCCCGCCATCCGTGAGTGCCTGCCCGGCGCCAACTGCGGCGCCTGCGGCTACGCCGGCTGCGACGGCTACGCCAAGGCTCTGGCCTCCGGCGAAGAGGACCGCACCAATCTGTGCGTCCCCGGCGGCGCCGGCTGCGCGGCTCAGATCGCCGGCGTGCTGGGCGTGGAGGCCGGCTCCGTTGAGGAGCGTGTGGCCGTTGTCTGCTGCGGCGGCAACTGCGAAAAGACCCAGCCCCGCATGAACTATGAGGGCGTCCACAGCTGCTCCGCCGCCAAGCTGCTCTTCGGCGGCGCCGGCGCCTGCGCCTTCGGCTGCCTGGGCAACGGCGACTGCGTCTCCGTCTGCCCCCAGCAGGCCATCCGCATTGAGAAGGGTGTGGCCGTGGTGGACCGTGACGCCTGCATCGGCTGCGGCCTGTGCGAGAAGGTCTGCCCCAACCACGTCATCGGCATCTTCCCCAAGAAGCAGAAGGTCTTCGACCGCTGCTCCAACTACAACCGGGGCAAGGCCGTTATGGACGTGTGCAAGGCCGGCTGCATCGGCTGCACCAAGTGCAGCAAGGTGTGCCCCGAGGGTGCTATCACCATGGACAATTGCCTGGCTCAGGTCAATCCCATGAAGTGCACCGGCTGCGGCACCTGCGTAGAGAGCTGCCCCACCGGCTGCATGAGCTTCACCGAGAAGCTGTAAGCGCCAACCCCGCTGTCAATCAAAAGGAGGCGTGTCCATCCGGACACGCCTCCTTTTTCTGTCATTTTCTTTGCGTCTCATCTGCCTGGGAAGGGGATAATAGCCAAAGAAATCACAAACTTTTTGTGAGATTGTTAAAAATATATTTAAAACTTTCGGTAACGTTGATTCAGCTCCTGCCTTCCGATATAATTATTTTTGATGACCGGAACAGGAAAAATTAACGATTTTGTCAAAAATACAATGAATAGTTTTTCTGATTCCGGCAATAGGAAAGGAGAATCCCCATGAAGAAGCTCTCCCGCGCAGTTGCTCTGGTGCTGGCCGGCTCCCTGCTCACAGCCGTTACCGCCTGCACCAACGAGACGCAGCCCAGCACCGCACCCACCGGTTCCGCCAGCCCCGCGCCCACTGCTGAGGCGGGCATCTATACCCCCGGCACTTACACCGGCAGCGCCCAGGGCTTCGGCGGCCTGGTGACCGCCGAGATTACTGTGGATGCCAACGCCATCACTGCCGTCACCCTCACCGGCGCCGACGAGACCCCCGATATCGGCGGCAAGGCTCTGGAGACCCTGACTGCCTCCGTCCAGGAGAAGGGCGCCGAGTTTGACGCCGTCTCCGGCGCCACCTACACCTCCGACGCCGTCCGCTCCGCCGTCACCGACGCCCTGGCCCAGGCCAAGGGCGAGTCCGCCACCGGCGGCACCGTGGCCGACGGCAAGTACACCGTGGAGGTCATCGGCCACGAGGGCACCATCGTGGTCACCACCATGTTTGTGGACGGCAAGATCACCTCCGTCACCGTGCCCTCCAACAACGAGACCGTGGGCGTGGGTACCTACGCCGTGGAGCGCATCCCCGGCCGCATTGTGGAGGCCCAGAGCGTGAACGTGGACGAGGTCTCCGGCGCCACCGTCACCTCCACCGCCATCAAGCAGGGCGTGTCCGAGGCCATCAAGCTGGCCGGCGGCGACCTGGACGATTTCTCCGCCGCCCCTGAGGCCCCCGAGGTGGTGCCTGAGGAGGTCACGGAGGACGTGGACGTGGTCATCATGGGCGCCGGCACTGCCGGCCTGCTGGCCGCCGCCCGGCTGATGGAGGCCGGCGTGGAGAACGTCATCCTCTTCGAGAAGACCGACATCCCCGGCGGCTCCATGGCCATGGCCTTCGGCGGCTTCGTGGGCACCGACTCCCAGACCTGGGCCAACTGGGGCCTGGGCCGTGAGGCCACCACCATGTGCGGCCCCTGGGAAGTGGCCGAGTCCATGCTGCTGAAGATCGTCAAGCCCGACGAGAACGGCAATGCCCGCACCGAGCTGCCCTGGCTCAAGCAGATGTACCAGAACTCCGGCAAGCTCTACGACTGGATGGTCAACATCGGCGTGGGCTTCTACACCCTGGGTGTGAAGGACGCCTACACCAGCCCCTATTTCTCCCCCGGCTGCTATGAGGGCGGCGCAGGCTATGCCATGCAGTTCTTCGTGGACCGCATCACCCACCAGGGCGCCCGCATCATTTACAACACCCCCGTCACCGACCTCATCCAGGACGAGACCGGCCGCATCGTGGGCGTGAAGGCTGAGGGCGAGGACGGCAAGAGCTGGACTGTCACCGCTGACGCGGTCATGCTGGCCTCCGGCTCCTTCGCCAAGAACAAGGAGATGCTGGAGCAGTACCACACCGAGTGGGCCGACTCCTACTTCAGCTGCCCCGAGAGCCTGACCGGCGACGGCATCCAGCTGGCTCTCAAGTATGGCGGCGTGGTGGACTATCAGCAGGCCTACCTGCCCGGCTTCCTGGCCTCCTACGACAGCCACTTCGAGCTTGCCTTCATGCACTACACCACCCCCGGCATCATCGTCAACATCAACGGCGACCAGTTCGGCAACATCATGAAGAGCAACCACGCCGTCATGTCCGCCGCCAAGGCTGACCCCGCCAACGGCGACACCTTCTACTTCATCTTTGACGACGACGCCGCCGCTTCCACCCGCAACAACGCCGCCTACGGCTTTAACACCTACGAGGGCATCTTCGAGAAGGGCGAGGCCGTCCACTATGACTCCGTGGCTGAGGCTTCCGCCGCCCTGAACCTGCCCAACCTCCAGTCCACCATCGACACCAACAACGCCCTGGCCATCCAGGGCCCCGAGGCCGCCGACGAGTGGGGCCGCACCAACCTGCCCTATATCGACACCCGCGAGGGCGTGTGGGCCATCCGGGTGGACCCCAACGTCTACCTGACCACCGCCGGTATCCGCGTTGACATGCAGTCCCACGTCCTCACCGCCGACAACGAGATCATCCCCGGCCTGTACGCCGCCGGCGACGTTATCGGCGCCTACGAGGAGCGCGACGGCCAGAACTACGGCAACGGCTTTGACGCCGCCGTGTCCTTCGGCGCCATCTGCGGCGACGTGATGGCCTCCGAGATTCAGTAAATCCCCGCCAGAAACAGAAAACGCCCCCGCTGCTGATGCAGCGGGGGCGTTTTTATGCACTGGAAGGACCTGCTCAGGCCTGGATGCGGGTACCGGTGCGGCCGGCGATGCCGTCCTTGGCCTTCTCCAGCAGGGTGATGAGGGCGGTGCGGCCCTCCTTGGACTCGGCGAATTGGACCGCCGCCTGGACCTTGGGCAGCATGGAGCCGGGGGCGAAGTGGCCCTCGTCCATGTACTTGCGGGCCTCGTCGGGGGTGAGGGAGTCCAGCCACTTCTGGTCGGGCTTGCCGAAGTTGATGGCCACCTTCTCCACGGCGGTGAGGATGATGAGGCAGTCGGCGTTGAGCTGCTGGGCCAGGACGCAGGAGGCGAAGTCCTTGTCGATGACCGCGGCGGCGCCCTTCAGGTGGTGGCCCTCGGTGGTGAACACGGGAATGCCGCCGCCGCCGCAGGCCACGACCACGTGGTCGGACTCCACCAGGGCCTGGATGGTGTCAATCTCCACGATGCCCTGGGGCTTGGGAGAGGCCACCACACGGCGGTAGCCGCGGCCGGCGTCCTCGATGATGTCATAGCCGCGCTCGGCCACCATCTTGTCGGCCTCCTCCTTGGTCATGAAGGAGCCAATGGGCTTGGTGGGATTCTTGAAGGCGGGGTCGGCGGGGTCTACCTCCACCTGGGTCAGCACGGTGGCCACGCCCTTGTTGATGCCCCGGTCCAGCAGCTCCTCACGGAGGGCGTTCTGGAGGTCATAGCCGATGTAGCCCTGGCTCATGGCCACGCACACGGACAGGGGGCAGGGGATGTACTTCTCCGGGTTGGAGCGAGTCAGCTCGGTCATGGCGGCCTGGATCATGCCCACCTGGGGGCCGTTGCCGTGGGCAATGACCACCTCATGGCCCTCCTCGATGAGGTCGGCGATGGCCTTGGAGGTCTGCTTGACGGCGATCATCTGCTCAGGCAGGTTGTTGCCCAGGGCGTTGCCGCCCAGAGCGATAACGATACGTTTTTTATCCATAAAATATTACCTCCGGTTAAAAAAGGCCCGGCCCGGCCGCACATACCGGGAGTGCCGTATCTGCGGACGGGCCGGGACGGTCCGGGGCGGGGGAGAGGGTGCCTCCCCGCCCCGGGTTACATGGTCGGATTGCTTACAGGCTGAACTGACGCTTGGTGCCGCGCTCCTCCAGGGCCTTCAGGACGGCCTGGGGATCCTTGCACTTGGCCAGGAAGATCATGGCGGCGATGATGTAGGGCTTGTAGGAGGCCTCCTTGTACAGGGGGTCACGGTAGCGGTCGAACACGGTGGCCTCGACCTCGCCGTCCACGCAGGAGACGCCGTTGATGTCGGCGGGCAGGCAGTGCAGGTACAGAGCCTTGCCGTCCTTGGTGGTCTTCATCAGCTCCTCGGTGCAGCACCAATCCTTGTGCTCGGCGTTCTGGGCCAGCAGGCGCTTCTCCAGAGCCTTGATGCCGTCGCTGTCGCCCTTGGCGTACAGGTCGGTGCGCTCCTCCATAGCGGCAAAGGGAGCCCAGCTCTTGGGATACACGATGTCGGCGTCCTTGAAGGCCTCGGCCATGGAGTTGGTCTTGGTGAAGGTGCCGCCGGACTTCTCGGCGTTCTTCTTGGCGACCTCCTCGACCTCGGGCATGACCTCATAGCCCTCGGGATGGGCCAGGACAACGTCCATGCCGAAGCGGGTCATCAGGCCGATGACGCCCTGGGGCACGGAGAGGGGCTTGCCGTAGCTGGGGGAGTAGGCCCAGGTCATGGCGACCTTCTTGCCCTTCAGGTTCTCCACGCCGCCGAACTCGTGGATGATGTGCAGCATGTCGGCCATGCACTGGGTGGGGTGGTCGATGTCGCACTGCAGGTTGACCAGAGTGGGCTTCTGCTCCAGCACGCCGTCCTTGTGGCCCTGGGTGACGGAGTCCACAACCTCGTGCATGTAGGCGTTGCCCTTGCCGATGTACATATCGTCACGGATGCCGATGACGTCGGCCATGAAGGAGATCATGTTGGCAGTCTCACGGACGGTCTCGCCATGGGCGATCTGGCTCTTGCCCTCGTCCAGGTCCTGAACCTCCAGGCCCAGCAGGTTGCAGGCGGAGGCGAAGGAGAAGCGGGTACGGGTGGAGTTGTCGCGGAACAGGGAGATGCCCAGGCCGGACTCGAAGATCTTGGTGGAGATGTTGTTCTCACGCATGTAGCGCAGGGCGTCGGCCACGGTGAACACGGCCTCCAGCTCGTCGTCGGTCTTCTCCCAGGTCAGGAAGAAGTCACCCTCGTACATCTCCTTGAAGTTCAGCGCGTTCAGCTTGTCAATATAGGCCTGCAGTTTGGCGTCCATGTGGATCGACTCCTTTTCAAATATTTAAATTGTTTTGGTGGGTTCAGCGCTTCTGTATGTTACGCTTTGCTCAGCGGTTCTTACTTAATGTCATTATCGGTCTTGCCGGCGCGGAACTGGGACACATCGGCGGTCTTGTTCTCCTCCTTGTACAGGCCGGGCACGGCGGCGTACAGGGCGGCGCAGGTGACCAGGTCCTGCTTCCAGGTGATCTCGTTGGGGGCGTGGGCCTGGCTCTCAGCACCGGGGCCGAAGCCGACGCAGGGGATACCGTAACGGCCCTGGATGGCAACGCCGTTGGTGGAGAAGGTCCACTTGTCGATCAGAGGACGGTGACGCAGGTGCATGGCGCCCTCGGGCCCGATGCGCTCCTCGCCGAACAGGGCGTGGTGGGCGTCCACCAGAGCCTGGACGTGGGCGGCGTTCTCCTTGTTGATCCAGGTGGGGAAGTAGGCCTCGGTCTCGTACACCTCGCCGGTCCAGGAGGGACGGTCATACATGTACATGGAGACCTTCACGTCGTCGCCATACTTCTTCACGCTGGGCAGGTCCCGGATCTCCTGCAGGCAGGAATCCCAGGTCTCGCCGGCGGTCATGCGGCGGTCGATGGAGATGGAGCAGGAGTCAGCCACAGCGCAGCGGCTGGGAGAGGTGTAGAAGATCTGGCTGGTGGTGCAGGTGCCGCGGCCCAGGAAACGGGCGTCCTCGTAGTGCTCGGGGTTGTACTTGGGGTTGAGCATCTTCACGAGGCCCTTGACTTCCTTGTCGTCGGCGTCGTCGTTCTCGTTGAGGGCGCGGACGTCCTGAAGGATGTCGGCCATCTTGTAGATGGCGTTGTCGCCGCGCTCGGGGGCGGAGCCGTGGCAGGAGACGCCCTTCACGTCCACACGGATCTCCATGCGGCCGCGGTGACCGCGGTAGATGCCGCCGTCAGTGGGCTCAGTGGAGATAACGAACTCCACCTGCTCCTTCTTGATGCCCTTGGCGGGGAAGAACTTGTTGACGATGTACTGCCAGCACATGCCGTCGCAGTCCTCTTCCTGGACGGAGCCCACGACCATGATCTTGTAGCCCTCGGGGATGAGGCCCAGGTCCTTCATGATCTTGGCGCCGTAGGTAGCGGAGGCCATGCCGCCCTCCTGGTCGGAGCCGCCGCGGCCGTAGATGACCTCGTCGTCCTCATAGCCCTTGTAGGGGTCGTGGGTCCAGTTGTTGATGTTGCCGATGCCCACGGTGTCGATGTGGGAGTCAATGGCGATGATCTTGTCGCCCTGGCCCATCCAGCCGATGACGTTGCCCAGGCCGTCCACTTCCACCTCGTCGTAGCCCAGCTTCTCCATCTCGCGCTTGATGCAGGCCACAACCTCCTTCTCCTCGCAGCTCTCGCTGGGGTAGGAGATCATCTCACGCAGGAAGCGGGTCATATCGGCGCGGTAGCCTTCGGAAACCTTCTTGATCTGCTCAAAATCCATGGTATTCATCCTCCATTTCAGTATGTTCCATCACAAACGGTTTCTCTGCTCAGTATGCGCGCTGGGGAGAGTCGGTGGTGGGGTACTCGCCGTCCCAAATCACGCGGCGGAACTTCAGCGGGTCGGTGTTGCCCTCGGTGGAGAACATGAGCACCTGGCTGAAGCGGTCCAGCTCCAGGGCCTCCCGGAGGTCCTTGTAGGTGTCGTCGGACATGATGGCGTCCAGCACGCCCATGCCCACGGCGCCCGACTCACCGGAGATGACCACAGGGTCGCCCTTCACGGGCACGCCCAGCATCCGCATGCCCTTGGCGCTGACCCAGTCGGGGCAGGAGACAAAGGCGGAGACATGGTTGCGCAGGATGTCCCAGGACAGGGTGTTGGGCTCGCCGCAGGCCAGACCGGCCATAATGGTCTGGAGGTCACCGGTGACGATGCGGGGCTTGCCGTCGCCGGCCACAGCGCCCTTGTACAGACAGTCGGCGGCAGCGGCCTCCATGACCACGAACTTGGGCGGGTTATTGGGGTAGAGGTTGGTGAAGTAGCCCACCACAGCGCCGGCCAGAGAGCCCACACCGGCCTGAACGAACACGTGGGTGGGGCGGTTCACCTCGCACTGGCGCAGCTGCTCGGCGGCCTCGCTGGCCATGGTGCCGTAGCCCTGCATGATCCAGGAGGGGATCTCCTCGTAGCCGTCCCAGGCGGTATCCTGGACGATGACGCCGTGCTCGGTCTGCTCGGCCTCGGCGGCGGCCATACGGACGCAGTCGTCGTAGTTGACCTCCTCGATGGTGACCTGAGCGCCCTCCTTGGCGATGTTGTCAAAGCGGGACTGGCTGGAGCCCTTGGGCATATGTACCACAGCCTTCTGGCCCAGCTTGTTGGCGGCCCAGGCCACGCCGCGGCCGTGGTTGCCGTCGGTGGCGGTGAAGAAGGTGGCCTGTCCGAATTCCTTGCGGAAGGCCTCGCTGGTGAGATAGTCGTAGGTCATGTCGGACACGTCCCGGCCCATCTCCTTGGCGATATACCGGGCCATGGCGAAGGAGCCGCCCAGCACCTTAAAGGCGTTCAGGCCGAAGCGGTAGCTCTCGTCCTTGACGTACACGCCGCCAAGGCCCAGGTACTTGGCCATGCCGTCCAGCCGGGCCAGAGGGGTGATGGAGTACTGGGGGAAGCTGCCGTGGAAGGAACGGGCCTTGGTCACGTTGTCCAGGGCCATGATAGAGAGTTCGCGATCCTCGCTCTTGGGCATGTGGTTGAGTGTCCAGCGGATGGGGTCTTTCATGCTGCCTCGCCTCCGAATAAATTCTGGTGATTCCAGACAGATTAAAACCTTTATGGACCTATCATATCATGCCCGGCGCACAAGTCAAGGGGTTTGCTAAAAAATTTTTGTATTGCCAAAATTATTTTTAGATATTTGTGTATTTTGCCATATCTATTTCGGTTGATACCTTTCGAAATTGGTGTTAAGCTATATAAAAAGAGGGAAATAAGCCAAGGGAGAGACCCGATTACTATAAGGAGGCTTTTTGCCATGTATACCTTCATCGTCAACGGGAAGACGGTTTCCACAGAGCGGGACGAGCGCCTGCTCACCTTCCTGCGGGAGGAGCTGGGGCTCACCTCGGTCAAGAACGGCTGCTCCGAGGGCGCCTGCGGCACCTGCATGATCCTCATCGACGGAAAGGCCACCAAGGCCTGCGTCCAGAAGACCTCCAAAATGGAAGGCAAGCAGGTGATCACCTGCGAGGGCCTCACCGACCGGGAGAAGGATGTGTACGCCTACGCCTTCACCCACTGCGGCGCGGTGCAGTGCGGCTTCTGCACCCCCGGCATGGTCATCAGCGCCAAGGGCCTCATTGACGCCAACCCGGACCCCACCCGGGAGGAGGTCAAGTTCGCCCTGCGCAACAACATCTGCCGCTGCACAGGCTACAAGAAGATTGAGGACGCGGTGCTGCTTGCCGCCAAGATGTTCCGGGAGGGCACCGAGGTGCCCCACGAGACCTTTACCGGCAAGGTGGGCGAGAATCTGCCCCGTGTGGACGCCCCCGCCAAGGCCATCGGCACCGCCGAGTATGCCGACGACATCCGCATGGAGGGCATGCTCTTCGGCGGCGCGGTGCGCTCCGACTACCCCCGCGCCATTATTAAGGGAATTGATATCAGCGAGGCTCTGGAGGTGCCCGGCGTGGTGAAGATTGTCACCGCCGCCGACCTGCCCGGAGAGCTGAAGGTGGGCCACCTGAAGCGGGACCAGTGGGTGCTGGTGCCCATCGGCGGCGAGGTCCACTTCTGCGGCGACCCCATCGTGCTCATCGCCGCCGAGACCACCGAGGCCCTGAACCAGGCCAGGGCCCTGGTGAAGATTGACTACGAGGTGCTCAAGCCCGTCCTCACCCTGGAGGAGGCCATGGCCCCCGACGCCCCCGAGCTCCAGGAGGGCGGCAACTGCTTCGCCCACGAGCATCTGGTCCGGGGCGACGCCGAGGGCAAGCTGAAGAACAGCAAGTATGTGGTCACCACCAAGTACCACACGCCTCCCACTGAGCACGCCTTCCTGGAGACCGAGACCGCCGTGGCCGCTCCCGAGGGCCAGGGTGTGGTGGTCTACTCCGGTGACCAGGGCATCTACCAGACCCGCCGCGAGTGTGCCGACGCCACCGGCCTGCCCCAGGAGCTGGTGCGGGTGGTTGCCAAGTGCGTGGGCGGCGGCTTCGGCGGCAAGGAGGACATGTCCGTCCAGCACCACGCCGCCGTGCTGGCCCATCTGACCCAGCGGCCCGTAAAGGTGGCCATGACCCGCAAGGAGTCCATGCTCTGCCACCCCAAGCGCCACGGCTTTGAGATGGAGGTCACCACCGGCTGCGACGAGAACGGCCACCTGACCGCCATGATCGCCATTCTGCGCACTGATTCGGGTGCCTTTGCCTCTCTGGGCGGCCCGGTGCTTCAGCGGGCCTGCACCCACGCCGCCGGTCCCTACAACTATCAGGACATCATCATCGACGGCAAGGCCTTCTACACCAACAACCCGCCCTGCGGCGCCTTCCGCGGCTTCGGCGTGACCCAGAGCTGCTTCGCCGCCGAGTGCAACCTGAACAAGCTGGCCGAGCTGGTGGGCATCAGCCCCTTTGAAATCCGCTACCGCAACGCCATCCGTCCCGGCCAGGTGCTGCCCAACGGCCAGATTGCCGACGAGGGCACCGCTCTGGTGGAGACTCTGGACGCGGTGCGGCCCTACTACGAAGCCAACCCCAAGGCGGGCATCGCCTGCGCCATGAAGAACGCCGGCCTGGGCGTGGGTATCCCGGACACGGGCCGTGTGACCCTCCACGTGGAGAAGGGCGTGGTCCATGTCCGCACCTCCGCCGCCTGCATCGGCCAGGGCATTGGCACCATCACCTGCCAGATTGTCTGTGAGGTCACCGGCCTGCGGCCCGACCAGGTCACCTGGGACGCCCCCGACACCTCCATCGCCCCCAACTCGGGCAACACCACCGCCTCCCGCCAGACCCTGTTCACCGGCGAGGCCACCCGCCGGGCGGCCACTGAGCTGAAGTGGGCGCTGGAAGGCCGCGACCTGTCCGCCGTGGAGGGTGTGGACTTCCACCAGGAGTACACCGGCATCACCGACAAGCTGGGCTCCGACCGGCCCAACCCCATCAGCCACATTGCCTACGGTTACGCCACCCACCTGGTGGAGCTGGACGACGAGGGCAAGATCAAGCGGGTCATCGCCGCCCATGACGTGGGCCGGGCGGTGAACCCGGTGAGCGTGGAGGGTCAGATTGAGGGCGGCGTGGTCATGAGCCTGGGCTATGCCCTTACCGAGGACTTCCCCCTCAAGGATGGCCGTCCCACAGCGGTGTACGCCTCCCTGGGCCTGTTCCGGGCCAACCAGACCCCCGATGTGAAGGCCATCATCGTGGAGAAGAACGAGTCCGAGCTGGCCTGCGGCGCCAAGGGCATCGGCGAAATCTGCTCCATCCCCACCGCCCCCGCCGTGCAGCTGGCCTACTACAACTACGACGGCAAGTTCCGCACCAGCCTGCCCCTGGCTGACACGCCGTACAGCAAGAAAAAGAAGTAAATCTGTTTCGTAAGACTGGCAAGGCCGGCGGAGAATTCCGCCGGCCTTGTTTTGGACTTTCTCTCGAAGGAAACGGTCTCCGACGGCCTACTTTCCAACGAGGGAAAGTAGGCAAAGCTCGCCAGGGGGCAACAGGCGCGGAGGGCCCTGTTAGGGCCAAACGCGCCCGTTTCCCCCTGGTACCCCCTTTCGGGGACGCGGCTTGCGGCGGTGGGTTTCAATTACCCTCCGAACTTGAAGGCATTTGCTTGCCGGTTCGGCTGTTTGGTATCGCAACTGCTCAGCCCGAGCAGTGTTACCCACCCAGACTTGCCAATCCCTGCAATTCATTGGCGATCTCAATGCCGCCCCTAGTCTCTGCCTCGTTATCTGGCCTGCGCCCGAACGGGTTTGACGCATAGAAACCTTCAGAACAGCAAAAAAGAACGGCTGACCACGTCAGCCGTTCTTTTTCTCGTACTTTTTCAGCAAATCCTCTATGGCCTCGTCCAGAAGCCGGGATTTGGGGATGCGGGTATCCTCCGCCAGCTTGTTCCACTTGGGCACAAGTTCATTTTTCAGTGAAGAGGTAAACCGGGTGCGGTTCACCAGAATCGGATCGGCCATGCGCATTCCCTCCTAGTTGAATCCAGCATACCAAGGATGGAATGTGGTTTCAACTGGTTGAAAATAGTGTCTATTATATGTATAATAGCATTAAGGAGGTGAAGGTATGCCCAATTCGGAAGAGGAAAAGACCTGCGCCCAGTGCCGTCATTTCCGGCGGCACTATGTATGTGAGGGTGGACGGCGCTTTGTGCCTCTGGGTCGTGGTCACTGCGGCGCACCCCGCCTGCGGGACAAGGATGCAGACACCCCGGCCTGCGGGCGGTTCTCCGGCCGCCCCGAGGGGAAAAAGGCAGAAAAAGCGGACGGCTGAGCCCAGCCGTCCGCTTTTTGTTCAGTTCAGCAGCGCCCGATACTCGTCGGCGGTACGCACCCGGCCTACGGCGGACAGGGACGCCCGGGAGAAGTCAAAAATCTCCTCCGCCAGCCCCCGCACATCCTCAGCGGTGACGGCGTCATAGGCGGCGATAATCTGGTCGGGAGTGAGCACCTCACCCATCATCAACTCACTGCGGCCCAGGTGGGCCATGCGGGCCTGGGTGGACTCCAGCCCCATGAGCACGTTGGCCTTTGACTGCTCTCTGGCCCGGTCCAGCTCCTCCCGGGTGACGCCCCCGTCCCGGAAGGCCTTCACCGTGTCCACAATGGTGCGGATGGCCTCCTCCTCGGTCTCCCGGCCCAGGGCGGTGTAGACGGCGTAGAGGCCGGTGTCGGCGTGGCCCGCACCGTAGGAGTAGATGGAATAGCACAGACCCCGCTGCTCCCGCACCTGCTGCCACAGCCGGGAGGACATGCCGCTGCCCAGGATGGAGGAGAGCAGCTGAAGGGCGAACCGGCGGCTGTCCCCGTAGCACAGGCCGGGGAAGGCCAGGGTCAGGTGGTTCTGCTCGATGGCCTTTTTCTTCACGGTGATGCAGGGGGTATACACCGCCGCCCTGGGCTGGGGCAGACCGCCCGCGGGCATGGCGGAAAACCGGGCCTTCAGGTCGTCCACGTCTTTCTGCGTGAAGCTGCCCGCCAGGGCCACCACGATGTCCCCGGCCAGGTAGTGGGAGGTCATGTACTCCTTCAGCCAGGCGCCGGTCATCTTCTCCAGGGTGGCCTTCCGGCCCAGGATGGGCCGGGCCAGGGCGGAGCCGTGGTACACCCCGGCGGCCAGGCGCTCGGCGCACAGGTCCTCCGGGTTGTCCTCGTACATGCCGATCTCCTCCAGCACCACGCCCCGCTCCGTCTCCACGTCGCTCTCGTCAAACTTGGAGGAGAAGAACATGTCGCACAGGATATCGGCAGCCTGGGGCAGGTGGGTGTCCAGCACCCGGGCGTAGAAGCAGGTGGACTCCTTGGTGGTGTAGGCGTTTATTTGGCCGCCCACCGCGTCCATCTCCCCGGCCAGGTCGGCGGCGGTGCGGCGGGCGGTGCCCTTGAAGAGCATGTGCTCAATGAAGTGGGCGGCGCCGTTCTCCGCCGCCTTCTCCTGGCGGCTGCCGGTGCCCACATAGATGCCCAGGGCCGCCGAGCGCACGGCGGGGACGTGCTCGGTGAGGATGCGCACGCCGTTGGGCAGGGTTATTTTTTCATACATGGCAGGGTCCTCCTTGGACGCGGGCCGCGGCCCGCAGATGCGGAAACCGGGCGGGCAAGTACTGCCCGCCCGGTCTATTATACCCGTTTTTTCTTACTTTGCGCTCTCGCCGGCAGCCTGCTTGGCCTTAATCTCCTTGAGGGCGTCCTTGTAGGACAGGTTCACGCGGCCCTTCTCGTCGATATCGGTGACCTTGACCCAGATCATGTCGCCGATGTTGACCACGTCCTCCACCTTCTCCACGCGGCGGTCGGCCAGCTTGGAGATGTGGACCATGCCGTCCTTGCCGGGAGCCAGCTCCACGAAGGCGCCGAAGGTCAGGATGCGCACCACCTTGCCGTAGTACAGCTGACCCACCTCGGGGACGAACACGATGGTGTCGATCATCTTCTTGGCGGCGTCGCAGGAGGCGGCGTCGGGGGAGGCGATGTGGATGGTGCCGTCGTCGTCGATGTCCACGGTGGCGCCGGACTCAGCGCAGATCTTCTGGATCACGCTGCCGCCCTTGCCGATGACCTCGCGGATCTTGTCCACGTCGATCTTCATGGTGATCATCTTGGGGGCGTACTTGCTCACCTCGGGACGGGGCTCAGCGATGCAGGGCAGCATGATCTCGTCCAGGATGGCATAGCGGGCGTCCTTGGTGATCTCCAGGGCCTGCTTGATGATCTCGTGGGTCAGACCGTCGTTCTTCAGGTCCATCTGGATGGCGGTGATACCGGCCTTGGTGCCGGCCACCTTGAAGTCCATCTCGCCGTGGAAGTCCTCCACGCCCTGGATGTCGATGAAGGTCTGGAAGGAGCCGTCGTCGTCCTGGATGAGGCCGCAGGAGATGCCGGCCACGGGGGCCTTGATGGGCACGCCGGCGTCCATCAGAGCCAGGGTGGAGCCGCAGATGGAGCCCTGGGAGGTGGAGCCGTTGGAGGACAGGACCTCGCTCACCACGCGGATGGCGTAGGGGAACTCGTCCACGCTGGGCAGCACGGGCACCAGAGCGCGCTCAGCCAGAGCGCCGTGGCCGTACTCGCGGCGGTTGGTGGAGCGGGGAGCCTTGGCCTCGCCCACGGAGTAGGGGGGGAAGTTGTAGTGGTGCATGTACCGCTTCTCGTCCTCTTCCCAGATGGTGTCCAGCTTCTGAGAGGCGGCCAGGGTGTTCAGGGTGGCCACGGACAGGACCTGGGTCTGGCCGCGGGTGAACAGGCCGGAGCCGTGGACCTTGGGCAGCACGCCAACCTCGGCGCTCAGAGGACGGATCTCGTTCTTGGCGCGGCCGTCCACGCGGTGGCCCTGGAGCAGCCAGGCCTTGACGATCTTCTTCTGGAACTTGTAGGTGAACTCCTCGAGATACTTGTCCATCTCGGGGTACTCCTCCAGGTAGTCCTCGTGCCACTTGTCGATCATGGCGTTCCAGCGCTGCTCACGGATGTTCTTGTCGTCGGTGTCCATGGCGGCCTTGGCCTCGTCCATGTACTTGTCCACGATTTTGTCGAACAGCTCCTGGTTGAAGTCGGCGTGGTCGTACTCCATCTTGGGCTTGCCGATCTGGGCCACAATGTCGTTGATGAAGGCGACCTGCTTCTTGATCTCCTCGTGGGCCTTCACGATGCCCTCGTACATGATGTCGTCGGGGATCTGGTCGGCGCCGGCCTCGATCATGACCACCTTCTTCTCAGTGGCGGCCACGGTCACGTCCATGCGGGAGGTCTTGCGCTGCTCCTGGGTGGGGTTGAAGACAATCTGGCCGTCGCAGTAGCCCACCTCCAGGCAGCCGATGGGGCCGGCGAAGGGGATCTCGGAGTAGCTCAGGCAGGCGGACACGCCGATCATGGCGGTGACCTCGGGGGAGCAGTCGTAATCCACGCTCATGACGGTGCAGGTGATGCACACGTCGTTGCGGAAGTCGTAGGGGAACAGGGGGCGGATAGGCCGGTCGATGAGGCGGGAGGCCAGCACGGCGGGCAGGGAGGGACGGCCCTCACGGCGCAGGAAGGAGCCGGGGATGCGGCCCACGGCGTACAGCTTCTCCTCAAAGTCCACGCTCAGGGGGAAGAAGTCCACGCCGTCCCGGGGACGGGGGGAGACGCAGATGGCCACATGGACGGTGGTGTCGCCGTAGCGCACCAGAGCGGCGGCGTTGGCCAGCTCGGCGGTCTTGCCCACCTCGATGGAGAAGGGACGGCCGGCGATCTCAGTCTTGAAGATCTTGTGGTTGGGGAACTGCTTGTGGGTGATGACGGTAGACATGGTTGTCCTCCTTTTCGTTGGTATGGGCCAGCGTCCGGGCCGTCTCACCTTTTAGCATTTGAACCCGGGTCCGTATCTTTCAGGCCCATGTTCAACTGCTAAAAAAGCGCTCCGGCCCGGCGGGGCCTGTGGATAGGTTCGCGCCGTCCTCCCGGAGGAGAATGGCAAGATAGGGTGGCGTGGCATAACCACGCCACCCTATCGGGAAGCTCTTACTTAATGCGTATCGACCAAAGCCCAAAGCATTGAAAGCTCTGGCTTTCAATGCCATTTGGCTTTGCTCAGGCGCAGGGGTTTTGGACAAAATTGTCTAAACCCCTTGCGCCTTCCGCTGGTGCATCTCAATGCGCCAGCGGAAATACGCATTACAGCAATGGCTGAATTCCATAAAATCGGCTTTTTGAGCCGCTTTTATGGAATTGCGCGGCCGCTGCCGCGCGAATAAACCGCTTTACGGTTTATTCAGCAGACATTACTTACGGATGCCCAGCTTGGCAATGATGGCACGGTACCGCTCGATGTCCTTGGCCATCAGGTAGTCCAGCATCTTGCGGCGCTTACCGACCATCTTCAGCAGGCCACGACGGCTGTGGTTGTCGTGGGTGTGAACCTTCAGGTGCTCGGTCAGCTCCTGGATGCGGGCGGTCAGAATGGCGATCTGAACCTCGGGGGAGCCGGTGTCAGTGGGGTGAGCGCGGTTGGCCTCGATAACGGCCGTCTTCTCGTCCTTACGGATCATGGATGGTTTCCACCTTTCATATCATTTGCCCGGCGGCTGAGTAACGGGTGGGCGGACCCCCGCGGATACGCGGCTTTTGTCCCGAAACTAAGCGGCAGGCGGCTTACGCACATTTGCGTGCCATGGTAGTCTATCATATTTTGCCCACGCTGTAAAGGGAAAAATCACAATTTTCAGGGCTTTTGGCCCCGTTTTCCTCTGACAGGCATTACTGCCCGGGCAGGTCGTTGGGTTTGGGCACCCCGGCGGCCTCTCTGGCCTCGTCGGTGCCGATATAGGTCAGGTTGGTGAAGATGGCCTCCAGCTTCCGGTCGGGGTAGTGGGTATCCAGAAACTCCGCCACCGGCCCGGCGGCGGGCACATTGTGCTGCCGCTGGTTCATCCGGCCCAGAGCTGCGGAGGTGAGGGCCACGTCAAAGGCCATCAGCACCGCCAGCACCAGGGTGAGGGGGCGGCCGGCCCCGTTGGGGATTTTCCCAATCCAGCGGCACACCGCCGGATAGGCCCACTTGACCCACAGCACCGCCGCCACACCCCAGAACAGGGAGAACACCAGGTTCACCCGGCCGTTGATATTGAAGGGCAGATGGCTGTAATCCCAGAAGCAGGCGCCGAAGAGCACCTCCTGAAGCCAGGAACAGGCGTACTCGTACACAGCGCCCAGCACCGTGCCCGCCAGCAGGATGAGGAAGGAGCTGCGCCGGGCAAGGCGGTGGAAGCACAGGGTGAACAGTACCGCACCCAGACCCCACACCAGGGAGAAGGAGCCGTAAATGACCCCGCTGCGGTTCTGGAGCTCCCCACGGGTGAGGAGCATGAACACCGTCTCCACCAGACAGCCCAGGAAGGAAACGATGATAAACACCCAGAAGAGCTTGTAAAAGTTCACGCCCCGGGCAAAAAAGCCGGGGATATTCTCCGAAGAGACGGCCTCTGTCCGCTCCGCCCCGGAAAAGCCGGACTGCTGCCGTCCGTGCGCCAGTTCTGCCATAGGGTTCTCCTTTCTCTGTCCGTCACCTTGGAACAGTGGGTATCATACCACGGCACAGTGCACAATAACATGAAGGATATATTAAATTTTCATTTAACTTTTCCCCCCGAAATTCGAAATTTCGACCTCCGAAAGGGCTTCTTCCCACTGTCCGGCCGCAAAAAATGTCCCTGCCGCCCGAAATGGGCGGCAGGGACGGGCATTTTGACGGCAGGGTTTATTTAATGCGGAAGGTCTTCTCCGCCCGATTCCACACCACGGCCAGGGCGACGGCGCTGTACGCCACGGTGCATGCCACCACCAGCAGGGTGAACACGCTGGTGGGCTGCTTGATCTGGAGGCACATCCAGCACAGGAAGTAGACCACCCAGTTGAGGATGCCGAAGAAGGGGTTTTTCACCGCCAGCTGGGCGGTGTAGGGCTGGAAGATGTAGTAGAGGAACAGGGGATGGACCGAGAAGAACACCGCCAGGCTCAGCACCGCCAGGCAGAACAGGGCCAGGGCGCCGGTGAGGGGCGCGCCCGCGGCCAGGGTGACGGCGGCGGTGCCCACACAAATGGCGGCGGCCACCAGCAGGTTCCGCTTTGCCACCTCGCCCAGCCGGATGGTGAAGTTGCGCAGGAGCACCTTCCGCTCCCGGTACCAGCCGTACCGGAGGAGGGAGAGGTCGCAGTTGTAGAACATGGCCTTGCAGATGCGCTGACCCAGGCTGTTGCAGATGAGGTACATGATGAACACGAAGATGGGGAGGAACCGGACGGGGAACTCCGCCATCATCTCAGCCATGGTGTCCGGCACGAAGAGCACAGCTCCCAGGCCCAACAGCACCGCCGCGGCCACAATGCCCAAGGCGTACTTCACCGGCTTGTTGAGCAGCCGCCGGTGGCGCAGGAAGAACAGGCCGTTGAGATAGGCGTAGCCCTTCAGGGCGGCGATGCGGCCTCCGGCGTCCTCGGCGGCCAGGTCGGAGTCCTTCATCTGCACATCCCGGAAGGCGGCCTGAGCGGCGTTCTGCTTGGCGGCGGCGGTGGACACGTTCTCCGCCCGGCAGGTTTTCCACACCAGGGCCTGATAATGGGGATAACGGAGGAGCCAGATGCCCGCCCAGGCGCCGCAGCCCACCGACGCGATGTACACCGCCGGGTTGAACAGGAACCGCTCCATGGGCAGGGGGGTGGGCAGCAGCAAGGTGGCGTAGGCCCCCGCCAGGGACAGCACGGTGACTGCCATGATGTACCACACGCTCTTGCCCGGCTGCTTCTCCCAGCGGTCCCACACCCACACGTGGAACAGCTCGCCGATACACCGGACGGCGGCCAGCTGCATGGTAAGGAGCAGACCTTCCCACCAGCCGGGGCCGAAGAGGGCGGCAAAGACAATCAGAGCCGGGGTAAAGGTCACAAAGGACTGGAGGTGCTCACGCCCTGCGGTGGCCGCCAGGCTGGCCCGGGCGCTCATGCCCATCTGCCGCACACAGGTGTACTTGACCAGGCTGGCGGTGAGGATGTTGGACTGGAGAAAGGCCCCGCCGAAAAAGCTGAGGAAGAACAGGGCGGTGAGGAGGCTGAGCCACAGGGTCTCCCGGGGCGCGTCCTCCAGCAGCAGCATGGCGGGCAGCAGGCAGCAGAGGAACAGGTAGATGAACTTTCCGGCAAAGGCGCTGAGGATTTTCAGCACCTCCACCACGGCCATGAGCCGCTGCTTGGCCGCCGAGGCGGCGTACAGCCGGTCGGGGAACAGGCGGCGGATGAGGGGGATTTTTTTCAGCCAGAAGAGGAAGCGGTTGCAGCTCATGGCGGACTGCACCCGGAACACATTGCGCACGTCCTTAATCATGGCGTTCCTCTTCTTTCAGCAGCTCCACCACCCGGTTTTCAAATTCGGGCGTGTGGATGATGGACGGGTCCACCTCCTCCAGCTCGCCGTGATGGAGGAGGACAATCTCGTCGCACAGGTCGGCGGCCAGCTGGAGAATGTGGGTGGAGAAGAGGATGATGTGGTCCTCCTTCATCTCAATGAGCAGGTCCTTCATCTCCTTGGCGGCCACCACGTCGAAGGAGGTGAGGGGCTCGTCCAGCAGGATGACCGGCGGCCGGGCAATGAGGAAGCAGAGCATCTGCATCTTGTTCTTCATGCCGTGGGAGTAGTCCTTCATCAGGCGGTAGCGGTCCTCGGCGTCAATGCCCACCAGGTCCAGCCAGTCGTCGGGGGTGCGGCCGCTGGGGTCCTTGCCGGCGTTGATCTCCTGGAAGAACTTCACGAACTCCCAGCCCGTCAGGAACTCGGGCACCACCGGCGTGGACAGCACATAGCCCACGTCCCCCTCGGCCAGGGGACGGCGCTGGCCGTCCCCGTCCTCCACGCAGAAGGCGCCGCCGTCAGGCGGAAACTCTCCCGCCAGGCAGTTCATCAGGGTGGTCTTGCCCGCGCCGTTGCGGCCCAGCAGACCGTAGATCCGGCCTTGGTCAAAGGAGAAGGACGCCCCCTTGAGCACCTGCTTCTCCCCAAAATGCTTCTCGATTCCTTCCAAAATGAGCTTCATACGTCTCTCACTTTCCGCCGCCTTCCCGGGCGGCTTTCCCTTGTTACAGCTCCTTCTGGAGCCGCACCAGCTGATACATGTAAATCACGAAATGGGCCAGGTAGGCCAGCATCACCACAACCATCACCGCTATGGACACGTCCAGCGCCAGCAGGATGACCCACTGGATGATAAAGATGGGGGTGGTGGCCAGCAGACAGCGGTGGGCGGCGATACCCCGGAGCATCTGGTTGCGCTCGTCCTTCTCCTCCCGCTCCGCCGCCCTGCGGGCCTTCTCGTTGCGGCGGTAGTACCGGGCGAAGAGGGCCTTGACCGTCAGCAGCCCGCCCAGGGCACCCCCTGCGCCGGCCAGCAGGCCGCCCACCAGACGGGGCAGCTCCAGACCCAGCTTGTCCCCCACCAGCAGCAGAAGCAGCACCAGCCAGCTCACGCCTGCGCCGATCCAGTACAGAATTTCCTTACTCTGCTCCCTGTTCTTCATAGAGAAAGACCTCCTCAATGGTGGTTTCAAACAGCCGTGCAATCCTGAAGGCCAGCAGGATGGACGGGTTGTACCGCCCGTTCTCCAGGGAACCCACCGTCTGCCGGGATACCTCCAGCGCCTCGGCCAGCTCCTCCTGGGTCATGCCCCTGGCCTTCCGCAGCTCCTCCAGCCGGTTTTTCAAACCCTCGCCTCCTCCAAAATGGAAAGCTCGCTTTCCTTTCTGTGGCCCCAGTATAGTCCCACCGTCGCATTTTGTCAAGTTAACTTTCCATTAAAATCATCTTTACAAAAAAACAGGCGCCCGCAGAAGCGGGCGCCTGCTTGGCGGTGTTATGAGGATTTCTTACTGCTCCGCTTTCACAACAGCGGCGCAGCGGGGCAGCCCCACCGGGCCTTGGCCCGGCGGGGACCCCGGTTCTTTCATCTGCTCGGGGCAAGTGAATTGCCCCGGCATCAAGGTTTTGGGCCCATGGCCCAAAACGCTTGGACGCGCTGCCGCGCGGCCCCGCTTCGCGGGGGCTCTGCCCCGGGTTACTGCTCGGCTTTCACAACGGCTGCGCAGCGGGGGCAGAGCTCGGGGTGGTCGTGGTCCTCGCCCACGTGCTCGTTGTACATCCAGCAGCGGGCGCACTTGGCGCCGGAGGCCTGCTCCACCTGGACGGTCAGGCCGGGGACGGCCTCGCCCTTGTAGCCCTCGCCGGAGCCGATGACGGCGTCCACGTGGGAGACGATGCAGATGGTCTCCAGGTCCTTGGTGTCGAAGCCGCCCAGGGGGCCGCGCCACAGGGCCTGGGCCTCGTCGCCGTCAAAGTACAGCGTGACGGCGGCCTCCAGGCTCTTGCCGATGCGCTTCTCGCCGCGGGCAATCTCCAGGGCCTTGTTCACGTCGGTGCGCAGGGCCATGGCGGCGTCCCAGCGCTCGGCCTGGTCCTGGGGCAGGGCCAGAGCCTCGTCGAAGTCGGGCATCTCGTTGAAGAGGACGCACTCGGCATCGGCGGTCTTGTCGTGGGGCATGGCCTGCCAGATCTCCTCGCTGGTGAAGGCCAGGATGGGGGCCACCAGACGGGTCATGCCGTCCAGGATCCGGTACAGAGCGGTCTGGGCGGAGCGGCGGCCGGCCTCATCGCCGCAGTAGAGGCGGTCCTTGATGATGTCGAAGTAGAAGTTGGACAGGTCCACCACGCAGAAGTTGTACAGGCTGCGGTAGACGCCGTGGAACTCGTACTTGTTGTAGAAGTTACGCACGGTGCGGGCAAGCTCATTGAGGCGGGACAGGGCCCACTTGTCCAGGTCGGTCAGGTCGGCGTAGGCCACGGAATCGGCGTCCGGGTCAAAGCCGTTCAGGCTGCCCAGCATATAGCGGGCGGTGTTGCGGATCTTCAGGTAGGCGTCGGACAGCTGCTTCATGATCTCCTTGGAGATGCGCATGTCCTGGGTGTAGTCGGCGGAGGCCACCCACAGGCGGAGCAGGTCGGCGCCGTAGTCCTTGATGACCTCGTCGGGGGACACGGCGTTGCCCAGGGACTTGTGCATGGCCTTGCCCTCGCCGTCCACGGTCCAGCCGTGGGTGGTGATCTGCTTATAGGGGGCCACGCCGTTGACGGCGATGGAGGTGAGCATGGAGGACTGGAACCAGCCGCGGTACTGGTCGCCGCCCTCCAGATACAGGTCGGCGGGGTACTTCAGGTAGGGACGCTCGGCGGCCACAGCGGCCCAGGTAGAGCCGGAGTCGAACCACACGTCCATGATGTCGGTCTCCTTGGAGAAGTGGACCTTGCCGCACTTGGGGCACACGAAGCCCTCGGGCAGCAGATCCTTGGCCTCCCGCTCGAACCACACGTTGGAGCCGTGCTCACGGAACAGCTCGGCCACATGGGCGATGGTCTCGGGGGTGACGATATCAGCGCCGCAGTCGTCGCAGTAGAAGATGGGAATGGGCACGCCCCACACACGCTGACGGCTGATGCACCAGTCGTTGCGCTCCGAGATCATGGAGATCATGCGCTCCTTGCCCCACTCGGGCTTCCACTGGATCTCGTCGCAGGACTTGACGGCGGCGTCCTTGATGGCGTCCACGGAGCAGAACCACTGCTCGGTGGCGCGGTAGATGATGGGGTGCTTGCAGCGCCAGCAGTGGGGGTAGGAGTGGGTGATGGACTCCTTGGCAACCAGGAAGCCCTCGGCCTCCAGGTCGGCCACCACCATGTCGTTGCCCTTGGCGTAGAACTGACCGTTGTAGCGCTCGTCGGTCATGACGCCCTTGGCGTTGACGGGCACGGGGACGCCGATGTGGGTCAGGCCGGCCTTGTCGTACTGCTGGCAGATCTGGAAGTCCTCGGCGCCGAAGCCGGGAGCGGTGTGGACGCAGCCGGAGCCGGCGTCCAGGGTGACGTGCTCGCCGTTGAGGATGACGGACTCACGGTCGAACAGGGGGTGGGTGGCGGTCATCAGCTCGAACTCGCTGCCCTTCATCTCGGCCAGCACCTTGCAGGCGTCGTAGTCGATGTGGGCGGCCTTGCACACCTTCTCGGCCAGCTCCTTGGCCAGGACGTACACGTCGCCGGAGGGCACCTGGAGCAGGACATAGTCGAAGTCGGCGTTGAGGCAGATGGCGAAGTTGCCGGGGATGGTCCAGGGGGTGGTGGTCCAGATGACGAAATAGGTCTTGCTCAGGTCGGTGTACTGGGCCAGCTTGCCCTTGTCGTCCCGGACGGGGAATTTTACGAAGATGGTAGTACAGGGGTCGTCGGCGTACTCAATCTCGGCCTCGGCCAGAGCGGTCTGGTCGTGGGGGCACCAGTACACGGGCTTCATGCCCTTGTAGATGAGGCCCTTCTCGGCCATCTTGCCAAAAACCTCAATCTGCTTGGCCTCAAACTCGGGCAGCAGGGTGATATAGGGGTTCTCCCACTCGCCGATGACGCCCAGGCGCTGGAACTGGCCGGTCATCTTGGCGATATAGCCCTCGGCGTACTCCTTGCACTTGGTGCGGAACTGGGCGGTGGTCATCTCCTCCCGCTTCACGCTCTTGTCCTTGAGCACGGCGGACTCGATGGGCAGGCCGTGGGTATCCCAGCCGGGGACGTAGGGGGCGCACCAGCCGGTCATATTGCGGTGCTTGACGATCATGTCCTTGAGGATCTTGTTCAGGGCGGTGCCGATGTGGATGTTGCCGTTGGCGTAGGGAGGGCCGTCGTGGAGGACGAAGGTGGGCTTGCCCTCGTTCTTCTTGATCAGCTTGTGGTAGATGTCCTTCTCCTCCATGGCCTTGAGCATGTCGGGCTCACGCCGGGGCAGGCCGGCCCGCATGGGGAAGTCCGTCTTGGGGAGGTGGATGGTCTTGTTGTAGTCCATGGGTTGTTTCCTCCAGATATGATTGTTGTGGCCGGATCAGTCCTCCGGCGGGGTGATCAAATAGGTCCACGCAGACAGCTTGCGGATTCTGCCGCCGGCCAGCCAGACCGCGCCGCACAGGAAATCCAGGATACGCTGGGCAACCTCCGGTCCGGCCTCCTCCAGATCCGCCAGAAATGCGCCGCCGGCCCGGACCTGCTCCGCCAGTTCGGTTGCGTCCGAGAAGCCGCCGGCACGGTGCAGGGGCAGCTTGGCCAGCTCCTCCGGGTCGGGGGGCTCCAGCCAGTACAGTTCCTCTTTCATCCTGTCTCCTTTCCGGTGCCGAGGGAACAAAAAAGCGCCCCTGTCTCCAAAAAGAGACAAAGGCGCAAACCTCTGCGGTACCACTCTTCTTGCCGCAGGCATGCTGCGGCCACTCAAGCCGGCGGATAACGGCGCCGCCCGTCCCGGCTTAGTGGGGTCAGGCCCGTTCAGCCGGAGGCTCCGAGGTGATTTTCGTCCGTCCGCCTCTCCGCCTTTCACCAAAACGGCGGCTCTCTGGGCAGGTTGGGCCGGATTACTCTTCCTCTTCCTTGCGTTTGCTGTATGAAAAAAACACGGAGAAACACCTGTAAGGGCGTTTCTCCGTGTATCTTACCTGTTTTCCGCCAGTTTGTCAAGGGAGAGCGGGGCTCTTTCCCCCGCTTTCCTGCTTTTCAGCAATCTGTCAGGGGAAATGGCCCTTTTCTCCGCCCTGTTCAGGGATTGCGGGGCACAGTGAGGGAGAAGAGGGCCGCATGCTCCCGGCCGCCGTAGGTCTGGTAGAGCAGGCCGCCGTCATACATGACCCAATAGATGGTGTCACCCACCACCACCGGGTCGGCCACCGGAGCCTGGAATTCAGGCTTGGTCACGGTCTGGCCAATCTGACGGCCCGTGCCGTCAAAGACGGCATAGCAGAAGTCCCCAGGGGCGGAGTCCACCTGCTCACAGCTTTTGGCGCTCTGCCACATGGCCACAAAGGTGTTGTCATCCACCTGGACCAGCTTGGGGTTGGTCACCCATTCCGTCCCGCCGGTGAAGTGGGTCAGCTGCTGCACCTGGGGCGTGCCGTTGGGGAAGCCCGCCTTGGGCACCGAGATAAGCACCACGTTCTGGTCCTTCTCTCCCTCGCCGCTGCCCTGCTGGGGCGCCGAGCTGGCCAGGAAGAGGTAGTGGGTGGGGGAGACACCCAGTCCGCCCGGGTCGGCATTGGTGGTGTTGTCCCCCTCTGCGCCGGCAAAGGGGAAGATGTTCTGCCAGACCGGAATCTCGCCGGCCCCGCCCTTGGTGGAGAGAATGAAGCCTCTGGCCGGGTAGGCATCGCCCTGGTCCACATACACCATCTCCTCCCCGTCCCGGACCGCATACTGGGCGAAAGAGTGGCTCACATAGGTGGGCGAATCATTGGGCATGGATGCTGTCATGGTGGGGATATCCACCTCAAAGGTCAGGTTGGCCTGATGCCGGGTGCCGGCGGCATCGGGGTACATCTGGCGGGCGGTGTGGACGATCAGGGTGTCGCCCTGAATGGCCATGCCGGTATGGTTCAGCTGAGAGGGCGCGCTGGTATTGCTGGCTCCGCCGGTAACCGAGGCCGCGCCCAGCCGGTTCCACTGGTGGTCGTACTTTACCACCCGGTAGACCTCTTTATCGTCCTCCAGCTTCTGATTGGACTGGCTGAAGCAGATGAAATAGTACTCATCGCTCTGGCAGAAGGCGATGCAGTTCAGCAGCTCCTTGTCCAGCTGCCTGACCCCGGCGGAGGTGCCGTCAGCACGGAAGGTCTCCACCTTGGGTTTGGAGAAGAGGTAGAGCAGCTGGAGGCTGTCGCCGTCCATCAGGGGGTAGACCTCGGTGCCGTACACTCCGTAGGAGGGGGTGAGCTGCCCCTCCACGTCCAGCCAGCGGACACCCTCCTCAGCCGCCCGGTCCATCCGGGCCCGGTCGGCAGCCTGGTTGGCCCGGGCCGCCATAACGCAGGCCTCCTCCCAGGTCAGCTTGCCGGCGGGATTGAAGCGCTGGTTCTGGTCTCCCTTCATGATGCCGCAGGCGGAGGCCTTGGTCACCGATTCGGCCGCCCAGCTGCTGACCTGGTCCATGTCCGTGAAAGCAGTGGGCTCCCCCCGGGTATAGAGGCTCTGGCCGCTGTGCTCCTCCAGAAAATCCACCAGCGCGCACATCATCTTGGCCGCCTGCTCCCGGGTCAGCTCACTTCCGCAGTCGGCCACCCGGCCGCTGCCGTAGTCGGCGCCCTCCGTCAGGCCGTAGGCAGCGGCATAGTACATGTCGTATTCTCCGCCCGGCGTGTCCTCACTCACCGTGCGGGCAATATCCTGAAAATAGTCGGCGGGCTTGGGAGCAATGCTTTCAATAAGCGTCTGGGAGAACTCGCTCCGGGCCACGCCCACCAGCAGCTGGCAGAACTCTCCGCGGGTGATGGGGCTCTTGGAGTCGAGCCGTTCTGCATCAGGCAGCAGGTTGTACAGCAGCGCCTTGTGGTTGAGCATATCAATGCTGTCTGCCGCCCAGGAGGCCGGCTCGTTGCTGAAGGCCTGTCCTGCAGGGGTCAGCAGCAGCAGACCCGCCAGGCAAGCCCCGCCCATCCGGGCAAACGCCGTTTTTTCATCCCGATTCACCTTTCTTCTCTTTCTTTCCCTGAAAAATGCCCCCGGCCTGTGGCCGGGGGCATTCAGATCTGTTATTCCATGCAGGCATCCGAAGCTGGCTTGCGCGTAATAAGACTAACAGATATTTACTTGATCTCGTAATCCTTCCCGAACTTCAGGTTGCTGAAGTCGATGCGGCGGGTGGGGGAGTCGTCCTCATCCTCCTCGTCCGCATCGTGGCGGCGGGCCCGGCGGTCACTCCGGTCGCCCCGGTGCTCCCGGCGGGACTCAGGCTGCTCCTCCTTGTCCTTCCGGTCCATGCCCAGCAGCTCGGCGTACAGGCCGCCGTCCTCCTCCTGGACATCCTGCTCCGGCTCCTCCTCAGGCAGCTCGTCCTCCACCTGGGGCAGCTCACCGGTCTCCTCCTCCACAATCTTCTCCATGGAGGACTGGATGTCCCGGGCGGTCTGCTCAGTCTGGTTGGGGGCGGGCGCGGTCAGCTGGGACAGACCGTTGAGGTAGTCCATCTCGTGCTGATAGAGGTCCTTCAGCTTGGCCACATAGGCGGCGGTGGCCTCCTTGGCGGCGCTCAGGCGCAGCTGCTCATTCTCCAGCTCCTGGCGCAGGGCGTCAATCTTGGCACGGGCCTCACCCTCGGCGGTGCCGATGAGCTGGGCACGCTTCTCCTCCGCCTCGCGGACAATCTCATCCGCTGTCCGCTGGGCGGCCAGCAGGGCCTTGCGCATGCCCTCCTCGGTGGAACGGTACTCCTCCACCTTCTCCACCAGCACCTTCATCTTGCTCTTGAGCAGGGCGTTCTCCTTGTAGAGGGCGGTGTAGTCCTCGGTGAGCTGGTCCAGGAACTCGTCCACCATGGCCATATTGTAGCCGCCGAAGTTCGCCTTGGCAAACGCGTGCTGAGAGACTTCCTGTGGTGTCATCATATCCAATTCCCCCGTTTCTCTTTAAAAAAGGGCGCAAAAACCTTGTCCGCTACCCTGAGCTGGCGCTCAAGCGCGATTAAGTACAGCTTAGAAATACAGCCCGTTATTCTCCAGCTCGTCAATCAGGTCGCCGAGAATGTCCACGTTGTAGGGCGTGATGATGTAGGTGGAAATAGCCACCTTCTTGATCTTGCCCTCGTTGGCATAGGCCACGCCGGACAGGAAGTCCAGCAGGCGGCGGGCGATGTCCTTGTTGGTCTGCTCCAGATTGAGCACCACAGTGCGCTTCTCACGCAGGTGGTCGGCAATCTCGGCGGCGTTCTCGAAGCGGTCGGGCTTCACCAGCACCACCTGGAGCTGGGTGGTGGTGTGGATGTTGACCACCTTGTTGCTCCGGCGGGGCTCCTCCTGCTGGAAGATGCTGCCGGAATTGTCCATCTTGGCGGAGGCGCTCTTCTCCCGGCGCTCGGCCCGGTCGCCCCGGGTCACCGGCTCATAGTCCTCCTCATAATCCTCGTCATCCTCGTCCTCATAGGGACGGGCAAGGCGCTTCAGTTCGTCAATAAAACCCATGGTCGGTTACCCCCATTTATCAGCCTTGGCTCTGCTTTACCATGGGCGGCCGGGGGCCGAAAAGGGCGGTTCCCACCCGCACGTGGGTGGCACCCTCCCGCACGGCGTCCTCATAGTCGCCGCTCATTCCCATGGACAGGCAGTCCATATCAGTTCCATTATGGTCCAAAGCCGTTCTTATGTCAACATAAAGGTGATACATTTCTGCAAAAAAATGTCGGTTTTCTCCGGGAATCCGGGCAGCCGGAGGAATGGCCATCAGTCCCCGCAGGCGGATATGGGGCAGCTCCGCCGCCAGCCGGGCCAGCTCCATGGCCTCCTCCGGCGCCGCGCCGCTCTTGGACGCCTCGCCGCCCACGTTGATCTCCAGCAGGATGTCCTGCACGATACCCAGCTTGGCCGCCTGGGCCTCCACCGCCTCCAGCAGGCGGCGGGAGTCGATGGATTCTATCATATCCGCCCGGCCCACCACATACTTGACCTTATTGGTCTGGAGGTGGCCGATGAAGTGGAGGGCGGCGCCGTCATAGGCGTAGTCGTCCAGATGGGCGTTCATCTCCTGGACCCGGTTCTCACCGCACACCGTGATGCCCGCGGCAATGGCCTGCCGGATGGTATCCGAGGTCTGGACCTTGGTGGCGGCCACCAGGGTGACCTCCGCCGGGTCCCGGCCCACCTCCAAAGCGGCGGCGGCAATCTTTCTCTTTACAGCTTCCACACGTTCCGGCAGCGTCATCGCTCCGCACCTCCATATTCAGGCAAGGGGCCTCAGCCTCTTACCACTTTTCCGTCATACAGCTCTTCGCCGGAGAGGATAATCTCATCCCCGGCCCGGAGGGACCGCTTGGCCTCGTTGTTGTCTCCCGGCGCCACTGCCACCGCACGGACCAGGTAGTAGTCCTCCTCATCGTCCACAATGTCCACCGGCTTGAACTCCGCCCGGGCGCCTACAACGGCGTACACGCCCCACTGGCCTTCCTCATTCTGATAGAGGGCGTTCTTGGGGATGCGGATACCGGTGACACTGCTGTACACCAGGCTCACCGTCTGCTCCCGGAGCAGGGTGGTGTCCGACAAAAACTCCTTGCTGGAGAGCACCACCACTACCTTGCCGTTCTCCGGGTCGCTGATGCGCTCCACTGTCATGTCCACCTCTCCGGACCAGTCCCGGGAGAAGCGGACGGTGACTTTCTTGTTGGAGTCCCGCAGATTGGCCAGCTCTCCTGAGTCGGCCTCATCCATGACGCAGGCAAAGTACCACTTGGTGCTGGTAATGAGCTTGCCCACCGTCCCCTCCTCCGCTGTGACCGCAGAGCCCTCCAGCTGTGTCAGCTGGGAAGGGGTGAGAGTTTCCAACATGGCGGGGGTGAGCAGGCTCTCCCATCCGTCCACCATGCCGGAGAAGAGGCCGGACCTGTCGGCCACAACAGCGGTTGTATCCTGTCCGGCGGCGGTAGTCAGGGTCTGGAGCTGAGCCTCCAGCTCCGCTTTGGCGGTCTGGAGGGCGGTAATATCCCCGGTGGAGGAGTAGTCCCGCTTATAGACCAGGGTCCGCAGCTCCATGGTGTCGTCTTCCAGATTGGTGAAATCCCGGCTGGCCACGGAGGAGCGCAGGGCGGTAATCTGAGTGAGAATTTCCTCAGACAGCTTGGCATTGTCTGAGAGGTCATCACTGTGGCTCAGGGAGTAGTTAATCTGCTCCAGCTCCTGCGTGAGGGCGCTGATCTCCTGGCGACGCTCCAGGGCACCGGCGTCCTGGTAGAGATAGGCCACCGTCTGGCCCACGCCCACGCGTTCACCCTCAGCGGGCAGTACATCCGCCAGGCTGGACCGGGCGGGCAGCACATACTCGTCCCGCACCAGCACTCCCGTGGCTTCCATGGCCTGATCCAAGGTATAGGTATAGCAGGTCATGGTGACCATCCGGTTGGTAAAGCTCTTCCAGGCGTATACGAACAGATATGCCAGCACCGCGCCCAGCAGCACCAGCATGACCACTCGGTTGACGATTTTGCCCTCTTTCATGGGATGCTCCTCCAGGGAATTGAAAAATCTGTCTCTAACAATCGCATGGTGTCAAGGTAAGCCTTCCCCTATGGAAAGCCGCTCACTCCCCCTGGCTCATATCCACAGGCCGCTCGGGGGTAATGGTGGAAATTGCGTGCTTATAGATCATCTGCTGCTTGCCGTCGGTGATGAGAAACACCACAAAGGCGTCGAAGCCGGCCACCTGGCCCCGGAGCTGGTAGCCGTTCATCAAAAAGAAGGTGACATTGGCCCGGGTGCGGTTCAGGCGGGTGAGGAAGAGGTCCTGGAGATTGTTTGTCTTCTGCATACTAAGTACATTCCTTTCTCTCTGGTGGGACAGGCCCACGGAATGCCCTTATAGTAATCCAGTTTCTTCCAAATATGCTGTCGAATTTTGTAGTGCTATTGAAAAATCTGGTATTTTCTCCCAGGTGATCCACTTCACCGACGGCTCACGGCGGAACCAGGTCAGCTGCCGCTTGGCGTACTGCCGGGAGCGGAGCTTAATCTCCTCCGCGGCCTCGCTCACCGCTCGGCCCTCCCGCAGGGCGGCAACCATCTCCTTGTAGCCGATGGCCTGCATGGCGGTGCAGCTCTCCGGCACGCCGGAGGAGAGCAGGCCCTCCACCTCTTCCACCAGCCCGGCGGCCATCATTTGGTCCACCCGGCGGTCGATGCGCTCCCACATATCCGCCCGCTCGGCAAAGGTCAGGCCGATGCGCACCGCCTCATACCGGGGCGGCAGGGCGGCGGTGCGGCGGTCATGCTCGGTGATGGTCTCGCCGGTCTCGTGCCACACCTCCAGGGCCCGGATGATGCGCTTTTCGTCGGCCAGGTGGAGTTTGGCCGCCCGCTGGGGGTCCACCTGCTCCAGCTCCCGGTAGAGCACCTCGATGCCCTCCCGCTCGGCCCGGTCCTGGAGCTTCTGCCGCCACACTCCGGTGAAGGCGGCAAACTCCCGCCCGGCCAGCAGATTGTCGATATACAGCCCGGTTCCGCCCGCCACAATGGGCAGCTTTCCCCGGGAGAGAATGTCCTCCACGCAGGCGGTGGCATCGGCGACATAGCGGGCTACTGAGTAGTCCTCGCCGGGGTCGGCCACGTCCAGCATGTGGTGGGGTACCCCGTCCATCTCCTCCGCCGTGGGCTTGGCGGTGCCGATGTCCATGCGGCGGTAAATCTGCATGGAGTCGGCGCTCACCACCTCGCCCCCTGTCGCCTTGGCCAGCGCCACCGCCAGAGCGGTCTTGCCTGAGGCGGTGGGGCCGCAGATGACCAGCAGCTTGGCCACGGTCACAGCTCCTTTCTGTTTCTCATGCCCGCTTGAACTGCTTCTCCAGCTGTCCGCGGGTCATCTCAATGGCCACCGGGCGGCCGTGGGGACAGTACTTCACCTCTCCCCGCATCACCGCTCCGGCCACCTTCTCCAGCTCCTGGGGGCCGTTCTTCTGGCCGCCCTTGATGGCCGCCTTGCAGGCCATAGTGTGCATCAGCTCGTCCCGGGCGGCGTCCGGATTGGCCCGTCCGGTGGTCAGCAGCTTGGCCGCAATCTCCTCCAGGGTGGCGGGCACGTCCTCCGCGTCCACGTCCCCGGGGGCTGCCCGGACGATAATGGCCCCGCCGCCGAAATCCTCGGCGTCAAAGCCGAACTGGGCGAGCAGCGGCAGATTCTGGAGCAGCACTGCCCCCTCCTCGGCAGGCGGTGTGAACACCGCCGGGGTGAGCAGGTTCTGGACCATGGGCTGGTAGCCCTGGGCCTTGAGACGGTCGAAATTCATCCGCTCGTGAGCGGCGTGCTTGTCGATGAGCAGGACCTTGTCCCCCTGCTCCACGATGATATAGGTGTTGAGCACCTCGCCGGCCACCCGCCAGGGGATTTCCTCCTCCTGGGGCTGGACAGGGACGGGCTCAGGCTGAACCTCAGGCGCAGGAACCTTCTGAACCGGGGGAACCGGCTTCTCCTCGGGCAGCTCCACCGGCTCCGGGGGAATCATTTTCTCCTCCGGGACGGGCGCGGGTGTCCGCTCCGGCGCCGGAATGACTGTTTCCACAGGCTTTTCCGGTACAGGCCGTGGAATCTCCCGGACAGGCTCCCGGAAGACAGGCCTGCTCTCCGTGGGTCGCGCTTCCGGCTTGGGCCGGGAAATGGGGGCCGCAGGGGCGGCCGCTTTGGGAGCGGTAAAGTCGTGAAGCGGCAGCCCGCTCCGGGCACCGGCAGCGCTCTGGCGGTACTCCTGGGCCGTCATAGTGCGGAAGGTGGTCTGGTTGGGGGTGACGGTGTCGTGTCCGGCAGTGGGAGCCAGCCGCCCGGCGGGGCGGCCCACCTGGGCCTGGACGTGGCTCCTGTCCCCCTCCAGGGCGGAGAGGACGGCGTAGTACACGGCGGAGAACACCTGCCGCTCATTGCCGAACTTGACCTCCTGCTTGGTGGGGTGGACGTTCACATCCACGCTGCTCAGGCGGCAGGTCAGATGGAGCACGCAGGCGGGGAACTTGCCCACCATCTTCTGGTTCTGATAGGCCTCCTCCAGGGCGGCCATCATGGTGCGGCTCTTCACGTACCGGCCGTTGACAAAGAAGTGCTGGTAACCCCGGGTGGGGCGGCAGCAGGCGGGCAGGGAGGTGAAGCCGGTGACCGTCATGTCCTCCCCGGAGCCCTTCACCTCGATAAGGCCCAGGGCCAGGTCCCGGCCCAGCACCGAGTAGACGGCGCTTTTCATCTGGCCGTCGCCGGGGGTGAGCAGCTCCTGCTTGCCGTCCCGCAGGAATTTCACGGACACCTCCGGGTGGGCCAAAGCCAGCCGCTGGACCATGGCGAACACAGCGGCACCCTCGGCGGCGTCCTTTTTCATGAATTTGAGCCGGGCGGGGGTGTTGAAGAACAGGTCACGCACCACCATGGTGGTGCCCACGGGACAGCCCGCCTCTTCACGGCTGACCACCTCGCCTCCCTCCAGGCTGAGGGCGGCGCCCAGGTCCTCCTCCGCCGTGCGGGTGAGCAGGTCCACCCGGGACACGGCGGCGATGGCCGCCAGAGCCTCGCCCCGGAAGCCCAGGGTGCCGATGGCCTCCAGGTCGTGCTCGGTGCGGATTTTGCTGGTGGCGTGGCGGAGAAAGGCGGTCTCCGCCTCGTCGGCGGCAATGCCGCAGCCGTTGTCGGTGACCCGGATGAGGGACATGCCGCCCCGCTGAATCTCCACGGTGACGGTCTCCGCCCCGGCGTCAATGGCGTTCTCCACCAGCTCCTTTACCACGCTGGCGGGCCGCTCCACCACCTCACCGGCGGCAATCAGGTCGGCAACGTGGGGGTCAAGCTGTTGAATATGCGGCATAGAAAACTCCTTTTCCATCAGGACGATACCCCCCGGACAATGGTGATGAGCTGTGCGGCGTTGAGGACCATGTGCAGGCCCACGGCGCTCCAGATGGAGCCGCCGTTGTCGTAGCACCAGCACAGGGCCAGGGACATGGGCAGGTACTCCACCGCCAGCAACAGGTACCGCAGGTCCACCCCGGTGGGCTGGAACACATACCGCCACACGCAGGCAAGGGCGTACACCAGGACGGTGACCACATAGGCCAGCGCCCGGCTCTCCCGGCGGAGTGTGCCGAAGAGCAGTCCCCGGAACAGGGTCTCTTCAATAAGGGGCATGAGCACCACCAGCAGCACGGTGGTGGCGGTGGGGGAGAGCAGATACTCCTGGAGGTACTGGATGGGGATGGGGTTTTCCACCGGCATGGGCAGCAGGCCCGCCAAGAAGCCCAGCACCAGTGCCCCCACCAGGCCGGTGACAAAGGCGAAGCAGTTTTCCGGCAGCCAATCCACCAGCAGGGAGAGGCCGTGGCGCAGGAAGGACCAGAACACCAGCAGGGCCAGGGCGAAGAGAAGGGCGTAGTACACCACGTTGCTCTCCGCCGCCGGGGCCTCCGCGTCCCCCAGCAGCACCCGCTGGGCCCAGGCGTTGAGATAGGGGAACACCAGGAGGTACAGGGCGAAGAACACCCACCCCCGCTTCCGCTCGGAGCCGGTCATCTGGGGCCGCCAGGCTCTCTTTGTCACAATATGTCCCTCCTCTCTGCGGTTTGATAAACAAGCGGTACCAAAACCTTTCCCCTGCGGCGGCCCCATCTTCTCAAAAGCGCCTCGCAGAGTTCGCGCCCGCAGGCGCGAATAAAGTAAAATCTTTTTTCTCCGGCGACATGCGCGTCGGAGAAAACACTTCTCAGCCCGCAAGTGTGGAATCTGCCTGCCAATGGCGGGCAGATTATGCGCGCGGCGGGCTGCATCCTGCTCGAAAAAACGGCAAAGCCGTTTTTTCGACTGTTTTTACAGTTTCTGCTTGAGCTCGTAAATCAGGTTCATGGCCTCAATGGGGGTGAGGGTGTTGATGTCCACCATGCGCAGGCGGTCCAGCACCTCGCCGCCCCCCATGTCGGTGAGGGAGATCTGGCCGTCGTCCGCCTTGAGCGCGGCGGCAGGGGCGGCACAGGGGCCCTGGCCGCTCTCCAGCTCCTCCAGAATCTCCCGGGCGCGGGTGATGACCCGCTCGGGCACACCCGCCAGCTTGGCCACCTCCACGCCGTAGCTCTGGTCGGCGCCGCCCCGGACAATCTTCCGCAGGAAAATCACGTCGCCCTTCCGCTTCTTGGCGGCGATGTTGTAGTTCTTCACGCCCGGGATCTGTCCCTCCAGGCAGGTAATCTCGTGGTAGTGGGTGGCGAAGAGGGTCTTGGCCCCCAGCCGCTTCTTGTCGGCGCAGTACTCCAGCACCGCCCGGGCGATGGACATGCCGTCGTAGGTGGAGGTGCCCCGGCCAATCTCGTCCAGAATCAGCAGGGATTTGGCGGTGGCGTTCTTGAGCAGCTCGGCCACCTCGGTCATCTCCACCATGAAGGTGGACTGTCCGGCGGACAGGTCGTCGCTGGCGCCGATGCGGGTGAACACCCGGTCCACAATGCCGATATGGGCCGACTTGGCGGGCACAAAAGAGCCCATCTGGGCCATGAGGGCGATGAGGGCCACCTGGCGCATGTAGGTGGACTTGCCCGCCATGTTGGGGCCGGTGATGATGGCCACCAGGTTCTCCCCGCCGTCCATGTGGGTGTCGTTGGGGACAAAGAGGGCGTTTTTCAGCATCTTCTCCACCACCGGGTGGCGGCCCTCCTCAATGTCCAGCCGGTCGGACAGGTCCACCACCGGCATGCAGTAGTGGTTGTCCGCCGCCACGCAGGCGAAGGAGGTGAGCACGTCCAGGGCGGCCACGGCCCGGGCGGAGCGCTGAATCTCCTGGACCCGGGCCGCCGTCTTCTCCCGCACGTCGCAGAAAAGCTGGTACTCCAGGGCTACCACCCGGTCCTGGGCGGAGAGGATGGTGTGCTCCATGTCCTTGAGCTCCTGGGTGATGTACCGCTCACAGTTGGCCAGGGTCTGCTTGCGGATGTAGGTGTCGGGCACCTGGTCGTAGTAGGACTTGGACACCTCGATGTAGTAGCCGAAGACCTTGTTGTAGCCCACCTTCAGGCTCTTGATGCCGGTCTTCTCCTTCTCCCGGGCCTCCACCTCGGCCACCATGCCCTTGCCGTTGGTCATGATGTTGCGCAGGTAGTCCACGTCGGCGTTGTAGCCTGCCCGGATGAAGCCCCCCTCCCGGACGGAGAAGGGCGGGTCGTCGTCAATGGCGGAGGTGATGAGCCCCCGCAGGTCGGCCAGGTCGTCCAGCTCCTGGCGCAGAGTGGGCAGCAGCCCGGCGGAGAAGGGCTCCAGCAGGGCCCGCAGGTCGGGCAGATGCCCCAGGCCGGCCGCCAGAGCGGCCAAATCCCGGCCGCCGGCAGTGCCGTACACAATGCGGCCGATGAGCCGCTCCAGGTCGGTGATCTCCCGCAGGCACAGGACAATCTCGTCCCGGGCGATGGGGTCGTCCACCAGGGCCTTCACCGCCTCCAGCCGCCGGTTGATGGCCACAGGGGAGAGAAGGGGCTGCTCCAGCCAGGTGCGGATGAGGCGGTGGCCCATGGCGGTCCTGGTCTTGTCCAGCACCCAGAGAAGGCTGCCCCGCTTCTCCTTGCCCCGCATGGTCTCGGTCAGCTCCAGGGTGCGCCGTGCGGTCAGGTCCAGCTCCATGGAGGGCCGGGAGGCGGAGGAGTGGATGGTGAGGGCGGCGATGTGGGACAGGTCGGTCTTCTGGGTCTCGTAGAGGTAGGAGAGCAGGCCCCCAGCGGCCTGGACGGCCAGCTCCACCGTGGCGTCCCCATCAGGGGGCAGCTCAGCGATGGTGCGGGACAGGGTCTCCCGGGCCATGTCGGAGCGGAACCGGGCCTCTCCGCCGTTTTCACAGCGGCACTCCAGCTTTTTGGTCAGGAAGTCGGTGAGGGCGGCGTCGGCAAAGGCCCCGTCGGACAGCACTGCCTCCCGGGGCTTGTAGGCGCCCAGGTCGTTGAACAGATGCTCGGCCCGGGCGGAATCGGTGTAAGGGGTGGCGGAGAACTCGCCGGTGGACAGGTCGCACACCGCCAGAGCCGCGCCGTTGGAGTCGGCGTACACGGCGCAGATGTAGTTGTTGCGGCCCTCCTCCAGCATGGAGGCGTCCATGAGGGTGCCGGGGGTGACAATACGGATGATGTCCCGGTCCACCAGGCCCTTGGCGGTGGCGGGGTCCTCCATCTGCTCGCAGATGGCCACCTTGTACCCCTTGGCGATGAGCCGGGCAATATAGGCGTCGGCGCTGTGGTAGGGCACGCCGCACATGGGGGTGCGCTCCTCGGCGGGCTTGCTCCGGTCACGGGAGGTGAGGGTCAGCTCCAGCTCTTTGGAGGCTACCTTGGCGTCCTCGTTGAACATCTCGTAGAAGTCGCCCAGCCGGAAGAAGAGCAGGCAGTCCGGGTGAAGCTCCTTCATGCGGATGTACTGGCGCATCATGGGGGTGGTTTCAGCGGGCATGGGTACGCGCTCCTTTTCTCTCTGAGAGTTTCGCAGCAGCGGCAGAGCCGCCGCTGCGAGTGGGCTGCAGCCCGCCGCGCGCATGCTTTGGCCCAGAGAGCCAAAGCCCACACTTGCGGGCTGAGCTGTGTTTTCCCCGACGCGCATGTCGCCGTGGAAAACCGATTGCACTTCATTCGCGCCTGCGGGCGCGAACTCTGCGAGGCTGCTTACTCCGCCGTTTCTCCGAAGAGGGCCCAGGTGGAGCAGCCGGTGATGGTCAGATTCTGATAGGTGCCGATGAGCTTCTCGTCCCCGGTGAAGTGGACCAGCCGTCCGCCGGGCGTACGGGCGGTCAGGTTGTTGCGGGGGTCGTCGCTGCGGCCGTCCACCAGGCAGCGGATGGTCTTGCCCACATAGGCCTGGTGCTTTTTCAGGGAGATCTCGTTCTGCAGGTCCACCAGCCGCTGGAAGTTGGCCGACTTCTCCTCGCGGGTCTGCGGGTCGGGCATCTTGGCGGCGGGGGTACCCTCACGGGGAGAGTAGATGAAGGTGAACAGGGCGTCGTACTCCACCTCCCGCAGCAGGGACATGGTGTCCTCAAACTCCTCGGTGGTCTCGCCGGGGAAGCCCACGATGATGTCGCTGGTGAGGACGATATCGGGGATGCGGGCGCGGAGCTGGCGCACCTTTTCCAGGTAGATTTCCCGGGTGTAGACCCGGTTCATGGCCTTGAGCACCCGGTTGTTGCCCGCCTGGACGGGCAGATGGATGACGGGGGCCACCTTCTCGCACTCGGCCATGGCGTCAAAGAGCTTCTCGGTGGCGTCCTTGGGGTGGCTGGTCATAAAACGGATGAGGAAGTCGCCGGGGACGGCGTTCACCTTCCGCAGCAGGTCGGCAAAGTCTATGGGCTCGGGCAGGTCCTTGCCGTAGGAGTTGACATTCTGGCCCAGGAGGGTGATCTCCTTGTATCCGGCCCTGGCCAGCTCCTCCACCTCGGCGAGAATGACCTCCGGGTCACGGCTGCGCTCCCGGCCCCGGACGTAGGGCACGATGCAGTAGGAGCAGAAGTTGTTGCACCCGTACATGATGGACACCCAGGCCTTCACCCCGTTCTGCCGCACCACCGGGATGCCCTCGGCGATACTGCCGGGGTCGTCGGCGGTCTCAAAGATGCGGCCCCGGCGGGTGAGGATGCGGTAGAGGAACTCGGGGAACCGCCACAGGGCGTGGGGGCCGAAGACCATGTCCACATGCCGGTAGGAGGAGCGGATTTTGGCCGCGTTGTGGGGCTCCTGCACCATGCAGCCGCACAGGCAGATGATCTGGTTGGGGTTCTTCCGCTTGGTATGCACCAGGGCGCCCACGTTGCCCAGCACCCGCTGCTCGGCGTGCTCCCGGATGGCGCAGGTGTTGATGACGATGACGGCGGCCTCCTTCTCGTCCTGGGTGAAGCCGTAGCCCATCTCCTTCAGGTAGCCCCGGATGCGCTCCGAGTCGGCCTCGTTCTGCTGGCAGCCGTAGGTGTCCACGAAGGCCAGGGGGGCCTTGGCGAAGCGGGAATTGATCTCTCTGATGGCCCCGCAGTACTCCCGCTGGCGGGCGATGTCCTCGGGGGGGATATGGGTGGTCTTTCGCTCCACGGTACTTCCTCCAAATCATAGTGTCTGAATATAGAATTATAGCATTTTCCTGCCCTGAAAACAAGGACGCGCCCTGTTTTTTTACAAAGGGTACAGGAAAAGGGACCGCCTGCCGTTTCGTCAGGCGGTCCCCCATATTTCCTCTTCTCAGTGGATTTCTGCTGTCACCACTCCGGCGGCTGGATGCCGTACCGGACGGCCAGGTCCCGGATATACGCCACCAGCGGCTCCGCGCCGTAGACCCGGCTGTAGGCGCTCTCGATGCAGTGAATGCCGCCGTAGTCGCCAAAGCCCTTCTCCCCCAGGGCGCAGGTGACGGCCAGATCCGGCCCGTTGGGGCGGGAGATCCGCACGCGGATGTACTCATTTTCCGGCGAGGTGTACACGCCCGGTCTCACCGGCGGGAAGTTCAGGTCGCTGTCCCCGGAAATCTCGAACATGCTCCGGCGGAACAGCAGGCCGTTGCTCAGCTCCACAATCTCCCGGGCCTCCTCCTCGGTGATCTCCAGATCATCCCCGCCCTCCGGCGACACATCGACAAACACAGGCATCTGGTCCTCCGTGTAAACATTTTCTATCTGCACCCGCTCCGGGTCGGCGGGGAATCGGTAGGGAAAGTAGAACCAGACCAGGTAGGCCGCGCACAGGACCATGCACCCACCGGAGATGAGCCGCTTTTTCCTCTCCCCCTTGTGGAGCAGGAAATAGAGCAGGGCGATGCAGATGGCCACCACCGCGCCCATGGCGATGTAGACAATCATGGGGACGGAAGCATTGAGTGTCATTTCACATCTCCTCCTTCACAGCAGCTCGTACCTGCGCCGCCCTATCCGGCCGGCTCCAGGGGCAGACCCTCGGGCATGCCGCCCGGGGGGACCTCCTCCGCCGGGCTGACCAGCTCCGCCCACACCGCCTTCAGATCCAGGCCGGAGACCGCCAGCCACACCGTGCCGTCGGTGTAATACCCGCTGTCGCCGGCGGTCTGGCAGTAGGTGCACTGCCATGTCTCCCCGCTGTCCAGGGTGATGAACACGTCAAAGCTCTGCCCCCCGGTGGGAATACGCTGATATCCGCCCTCCGGCATAAGCCCGCCCAGCGCGCCGGTCAGCCGGGCCACATCTTCCGGGTCGGTGAGTGTCTTTTTCTGGAGCGCGTTGAAATAGCAGATCTCCGCATTTGAGACCTCCTGGGCGGAAAAGGGAAGGCGGTACCCCCGCCCGCCCCGCCAGAGGAGTAACACCCCACAGACCACCGTCAGCAGGACGGCCCCGCAGATAAGGACCCGTTTTTTCATTTTCTTTCCCTCTCCCCACTGTTTCTGCCGTTTTCTCCGGGGCTTTCTTCATAATTATAATACCATATTGCACAGCGGGCCTCAATAGCCCCGGACCCTTTTCTCCACCCCAAAGCCGCCCCTCCGGCGTTGACGCTTCCGCTTTTCAAGGGTATAATAAATTAAATATTATGTTGGAAAGGCGGCGCGGACATGAAAACCCTGGTGATAGAGAGACAGGCCGTCAAGCAGAACATCGCCGTGGTCAGGGAGCGGGCGGGCCGGGCCGCCGTCTACGCCGCCCTCACCGGGGACGCGGGGGGCGCCGGGCTGGTGGACATGGCCAAGCTCCTGCGGGACGAGGGCATTGGCCGTTTTGCCGTGTCCGAGCCGGCGGACGCCGCCGCATTGCGCAAGGCGGGCTTTGTGGACGAGGAGATCCTCATGCTCCGCTCCACCGCCGACCGGGAGGAGCTGGAGCAGCTGGTGGACGTAAACGCGGTGTGCACCATCGGCTCCATCGACGCGGGTCTGGCCCTCAACGGCCTGGCCGAGAGCCGCTCCACCGTGGCCGAGGCCCACATCCAGGTGGACACCGGCCTGGGCTTCGGGGGCTTTCTGTGCGCCGAGCCGGAGAAGGTGCTCTCCGCCTACCGCAACCTGCCCAACGTGGCCATTTCGGGCATCTACACCCAGCTCCACTCTGTAAAGGCCGACGGCAAGGAGGCCGCCGCTCAAATCCAGTCCTTCCAGAATCTTCTGGAGGCCATCCGCGCCGCCGGGTTTGAGACGGGCACCGTCCACGCCGCAGGCTCCTTCGCCCTGCTCCACTACGACGGCGCCCTGCTGGACGCGGTGCGGGCGGGCTCGGTGCTGCTGGGCCGGTGCCGCCGCACCAAGGGGGACGGCCTCCAGCGGGTGGGGTACGGCGAGGCCTCCCTGGAGGAGGTCCGCTGGCTCCCTGCGGGCCACACCGTGGGCAGCGAGCAGCCCGTCACCCTCAGGCGGCCCACCCGGGTGGGGGTGCTGCCGGTGGGGTACCAGAACGGCTTCGGCGTGGCCCGTGTGCGGGACCCCGGCTTCTGGGCCGCCATCCGCCGGTGGCTGCGGGGCAGGCGGATCACTGTCCGCATTGACGGGCAGAAGGTGAAGGTCATCGGCCGCATCGGCGCCATGGAGACCCTGCTGGACGTGACCGACATGAAGTGCTCCTCCGGCGACCTGGTCCACTTCGACATTGACCCCATGTACGCCCGGGGCTTTACTCGGGAGTACCGCTGATTTCAGATAAAGAGAGGATTTTGACGGCATGCGCGCAGTCGTTACCAGAGTACGAAACGCCTCGGTGGAGATCGAGGGAAAGATAAACGGACAGATCGGCCAGGGCTTTCTGGTGCTGCTGGGGGTGGCCCCGGAGGACACCATGGCCCAGGCCGAGAAGATGGCCGACAAGGTGTGCGGCCTGCGGATCTTTGAGGACGAGAACGAGAAGATGAACCTGAACCTGGCCACCGTGGGCGGCAGCCTGCTGGTGGTGAGCCAGTTCACCCTGTACGCCGACACCAGGAGCCGCCGCCCCGGCTTTACCGGCGCGGCCAGGCCCGACGTGGCCATCCCCCTCTACGAGGGCTTCATGGACGCCTGCCGCGCCCGGGGCTTTCATGTTGAACACGGCGAATTTGGGGCAGATATGCAGGTGTTCTCTCAGAACGACGGCCCCGTCACCATCCTCCTGGACACCGACCATATGTGACACCCCCATCAACCCAAGTGAGGTGCTGAACATGATTTTCAAACATCTGACCGTGCCCCCCATCGGCACAAACTGCTACATCTTCGGCGACGCCGCCTCGGAGCGCTGCGCCATCGTGGACCCGGGCGGGGATGCCGCCGGCATTCTGGCCGCCGTGGAGGAGCTGGGCCTGACGGTTTCCGCTATCTTCCTCACCCACGGCCACTACGACCACGTGGGTGCCCTGCCCGAGCTGCGCAGGGCCCTGTCCGACGTGCCGGTGTATCTCCACCCGGCGGACAAGGCCGCCCGGGACGGCGCCCTCATCCCCGACCCCGGCCCCACGGAGGACTACGGGGACGGGGACCGGATTCTGGTGGGCGGCCTGACGGTGGAGGTCCTCCACACCCCCGGCCACACCCCCGGCGGCGTGTGCCTGAAGGTGGGGGACACCCTCTTCACCGGGGACACCCTGTTTCGGGGCTCCATGGGGCGCACCGACCTGCCCGGCGGCAGCTACGACGCCATTATGAACTCCCTCAAGCGGCTGGCCGCTCTGCCAGGGGACTGCAGGGTCTGCCCCGGCCACGACGCGCTCTCCACCCTGGAGGCGGAGCGTAAGGGCAACTACTACATGCGGGAGGCCGCGGGCCAGTGACCCCCTCCCGCCGGAAAGGTACGCATCCATGAAACTCTATCTCACCGGCCACGATTACAAATACGCCTGCGAGCAGATTATGCTCACCCTGTTCCCCGGCCAGCGGCCCCTCTACCCGGAGGAGCCGGCGGAGGAGAGGGAGGACCAGGCCCACATCACCCTCTTCCGGGGGGAGCAGTGGGCCACCGGCCGCACCGCCCTCACCTGGGCGGGAAAATCTGCCGTGGGCTCCTGCCGGGTGAAGACCGTTGGCATCACCGGCCAGGTGGAGCTGGACCGGGCGCTGCAGAAGGCCCTGAAGCTGTCCTTCTACCGTGCGGCGGTGGCGGTGCTGGGGAAGGAGCCCCCCTGGGGCGCCCTCACCGGCGTGCGGCCGGTGAAGATTCCCACAAAGGCTCTGCTGCGGGGAGAGACCCCGGCCCAGGCCGAGGCTCTGCTGCGGGACACCTACCATGTGACCGCCGTCCGCCGCAAGCTGGCCATGGACTGTGCCAGGGCCAGTCTGGCCGCCCTGGACAGCCTGAAGGAGGACGAGATCTCCCTCTATGTGGGCATCCCCTTCTGCCCCACCCGCTGCGCCTACTGCTCCTTTGTGTCCGCCGACGTGGGCAAGGCCCTCAAGCTGCTGCCCCCCTACCTGGAGGCCCTGTTCCGGGAGGTGGAGGCCGCCGGGGACCTGCTGAAACGTCAGCGGCTGTATGTCCGCACGGTGTACATCGGCGGCGGCACCCCCACCACATTGTCGGCGGAGCAGCTCTCCGCCCTGATGGGCCACATCCGGGCACACATCGACCTGTCCCGCTGCACCGAGTACACCGTGGAGGCCGGACGGCCGGACACCATCACGGCGGAAAAGCTGGCCGCTCTGAAGGAAAACGGGGCCGACCGGGTGTCGGTGAACCCCCAGTCCATGAGTGACCAGGTACTCCGTGCCATGGGGCGCTCCCACACGGCGGCGGACATTCTCCGGGCCTATGAGCTGGTACAAAACTCCGGCATCCCCTGCGTGAACATGGACCTGATTGCCGGTCTGCCCGAGGACAGCCCGGCGGGCTTCCGCGCCACCCTGGACCAGGTTCTCTCCATGGACCCGGCCAACATCACCGTCCACACCCTGGCGCTGAAAAAGGGCTCCCGGCTCATGACCGAGGGGGGACACCTGCCCACGGCGGAGGATGTGGCGGACATGCTGGACTACGCCTGGACCACCCTGCGGGGCGCGGGCTATGTGCCCTACTACCTGTACCGGCAGAAGTACATGTCCGGTTCCTTTGAGAACGTGGGCTGGACCAGGCCCGGGTTTGAGAACCTCTACAACATCTGCATGATGGAGGAGCTGCACTCGGTGCTGGCTCTGGGCGGCGGCGGCGTCACCAAGCTGGTGGACCGGACTGCCGGGCGCATTGAGCGCATCTCCGACCCCAAGTACCCATATGAGTATATCAACACCATTGACAGGATTATCGCCGACAAGGAGAAGCTGGCGGACTTTTACGCCGCAAGGAGGTAACCATGGCATATTCCCTGCATGAGATCAACGACCGCATCCGGGCCGACGCCGCCGGATTCCTGGCCGAGTGCGACGAGAACTTCCACCGCCGGGTGGTCTCCGCCGCCGACACCATCGCCAAGCGGGCCAAGGTGAGCCCCATTGTGCTGCTGTCCGGGCCCTCCGGCTCGGGCAAGACCACCACTGCCCTCAAGCTGGAGGAGGAGCTGGAGAAGCGGGGTATCTCCACCCACACCATCTCCATGGACAACTACTTCAAGACCATGAACCCCCGCACCGCGCCCCGTACCCCCGAGGGGGATATCGACTACGAGTCCCCCCTGTGCCTGGACATGGAGCTGCTGGGGGACACCTTCACCAAGCTGTCCAAGGGTGAGGAGGTCATCATCCCCAAGTTTGAGTTCGCCCGCCAGATGCGCAACGACGCCCGTGGCCTGCCCCTGCGGCTGAAGGAGAACGAGATCGCCATCTTCGAGGGTATTCACGCCCTCAACGACGACATCGCCGGCCGCCACCCCCAGGCCACCAAGCTGTACATCTCCGCCCGCAGCAACGTGTGCGACGGAGACAAGCTGGTATTCAAGGGCACCTGGATGCGGCTGACCCGCCGTGCCGTCCGGGACTACAACTTCCGGGGCACCGACATCGCCGCCACCCTGGACATGTGGGCCAACGTCCGCCGGGGCGAGAAGCTGTACATCTCCCCCTTCAAGAACAAGGCGGACGTCATCATCGACTCCTCCCTGCGCTATGAGGTGTCCGTCATGAAGAACTACGCCCTGCCCATGCTCCAGGCCGTACCCGAGGAGAACCAGCGCCGGAGCGAGCTGCTGGACCTGATCCGGGCCTTTGACGCCTTTGAGGCGGTGGACCCGGCCATGGTGGCCAAGGACTCCCTGCTGCGGGAGTTCATCGGCGGCGGCAGCTACAAATACCGCTGAGCGGCAGCGGATTCCCGCTGTTTTCTCATATATCAACCGAGACAATGAACTTTTAAAGATGAAGGAAGGATTTTCCAATGTCTGAGTGTACGCACAACTGCTCCTCCTGCGGCGAGAACTGCGGGGAGCGCACCGCACCCCAGAGCCTGCTGGCGCCCGCCAACGCCCTGTCCAAGATCGGCAAGATCATCGCCGTGGTCAGCGGCAAGGGCGGCGTGGGCAAGAGCCTGGTGACCTCCTCCCTGGCTGTGGCCATGCGCCGCCGGGGCAAGAAGGTGGCCATCCTGGACGCCGACATCACCGGCCCCTCCATCCCCACCGCCTTCAACCTCCACGAGCGCGCCACCGGCTCCGACCTGGGCATCAACCCCGCCGTGTCCGAGACCGGCATTGAGGTCATGAGCCTGAACCTGCTGGTAGAGCACGAGACCGACCCCGTTGTGTGGCGCGGCCCCGTCATCGCCGGCACCGTGAAGCAGTTCTGGACCGATGTGGTCTGGGGCGACGTGGACTACATGTTCGTGGATATGCCGCCCGGAACCGGCGACGTGCCCCTGACCGTGTTCCAGTCCCTGCCCGTGGACGGCATCATCGTGGTCACCTCCCCCCAGGACCTGGTGAGCATGATTGTCACCAAGGCCGTGAAGATGGCCGGCCTGATGGACATCCCCGTGCTGGGTCTGGTGGAGAACTACAGCTACTTCAAGTGCCCCGACTGCGGCAAGGAGCACGCCGTCTTCGGTGAGAGCCGCATCAACCAGGTGGCCGACGAGCTGGGCCTGAAGGTGCTGGCCCGTCTGCCCATCGACCCCGCTGTGGCCGCCGCCTGCGACCGGGGCGAGATCGAGAAGTTCGAGCCCAACTATATGACCGGCGTGGCCGAGGCTCTGGACCAGTAAGTTTTCCACATCCGGCCGCAAAAATGGGGATAGCACCCCCATTTCCCGGGAAACAGAACACAAAACGCCCTGCTGTGATTTCCACAGCAGGGCGTTTTTGTCTGTCACAGCGGAGGTTGCCGCAGGAAGAGGACTGCCTCCGACCTGTAAAAGAGCCCTCGGCAGAGTTTTGCCGCCCGCAGGCGGCAAAATAGAGTGAAATCTGTTTTTCCGGCGACATGCGCGTCGGAAAAACACATCTCAGGCCGCAAGTGTGGAATCCGGCCGCCCTGCGGCCGGATTATGCGCGCAGCGGCCTGCAATCCCCCTCGAAAAAGGCGTCTCACGCCTTTTTCGAAGTTTTTAGAAAATATCCAGCTCCACCGGACAGTGGTCGCTGCCCATAATTTCGGGGTGAATAATGCTGTCGCCGATTTTGTCCGCAATGGACCTGGAGACAATAAAATAGTCGATACGCCACCCCGCGTTCTTCTCCCGGGCGTGGAACATGTAGCTCCACCAGGAGTAGGCGCCGGTCCTGTCGGGGTACAGGTGGCGGAAGGAGTCCACAAATCCGGCCTCCAGCAGCTCCGTCATCTTGGCCCGTTCCTCATCGGTAAAGCCCGCGTTGCCACGGTTGGACTTGGCGTTCTTCAGGTCGATCTCCTGGTGGGCCACGTTCAGGTCGCCGCAGTAGATGACCGGCTTTCTGCTGTCCAGCTCCAGCAGGTATGCCCGCAGGGCATCCTCCCACTCCATGCGCCAGTCCAGCCGGGTCAGCTCCCGCTGGGCGTTGGGCACGTAGCAGTTGACCAGGTAGAAGTCCTCAAACTCCAGGGTGATGGCCCGGCCCTCTCTGTCGTGCTCCTCGGAGCCGATGCCGTAGGTCACATTCAGGGGCTCCAGCCGGGTAAACACCGCCGTGCCCGAGTAGCCCTTCTTCTCGGCGCTGTTCCAGTACTGCTTATAGCCGGGCAGGTCCAGCTCCGCCTGGCCGGGCTGCATCTTGGTCTCCTGGATGGAGAAGATGTCCGCGTCCAGGGCGGCGAAGGACTCCAGAAAGCCCTTGCCCAGACAGGCCCGCAGGCCGTTTACATTCCACGATACCAGTTTCAATCCAGTTCCTCCAGAGGCTGGGCGCTGTCCCAGATCACCGGCCTGCCGTCCCGGTCCAGCAGGGGGGTGAGCCCGCCGCCGTACCCGTTGACCACCTGGAGGTAGAGCACGCCGGTGAGCGTGTCCAGCAAAATGACCGTCTCCATTGCAAAGCCGCCCGCCGGGGCCTCCCGGCGGATCACCTGAAACCGCTTGTCCGTTTTTGCCATTCTCTTATTCCTCCCCGTCCCCGGTCACGATGGCACGGAAGAACCGGCCCATCAGGGGCACATAGGTCAGGCAGAACACCAGCCCCGCCAGCACGCCGGCGCTTTTCCGGTGCTTTTTGGCGGCGCCCAGGCCGATGAGCACGCCCAGGGCACCCAGACACAGCTTGAGCAGGGCGATGTCAAACAGGTCCATCTTTTTCAGGTACAGATTTCCCGCCGCGATGAGCTTTTTCATGGCTTAATGCTCCTTTCCTTCCACCACCCCGGCCTCCAGCCGGAGCAGACGTTCCTTCAGGTCCAGCCCGCCGCCGTAGCCGGTCAGGCTGCCGTTGGCCCCCACCACCCGGTGGCAGGGGATGATGATGGGGATGGGGTTGTTGTGGTTGGCCTGCCCCACTGCCCGGACGGCCTTAGGCCGTCCCACCACCTGGGCAATGTCCCGGTAGCTCCTGGTCTCCCCGTAGGGGATTTCCTCCAGCGCCTGCCACACGGAGCGGTAAAACTCCGTCCCCTTCGGGGCCAGAGGCAGGTCAAACACCCGCCGTGCTCCGGCCAGGTACTCCAGCACCTGCCGTTTTCCCTCCGTGAGCAGCGGGGTCTCATGGCAGGCGATTCTGGGCACAGGCGCCCCCGGCAGCAGCAGCCGCACAATGGCGCCGTCCTCTTCCTCCAGCCCCATAAGGCCCAGGGGTGTGTCAAACAAAGTCAGGTTCATATCTGTATCTCATGGGCCTCAGTACTTGCGCACCACAGCCACAACCTTGCCCAGAATCTCGGCACCTGCGCCGTCGATGGGCTGGTAGTCCGGGTTCTCGGGCATGAGCCAGGGGTGTCCGTCCTTCCAGCGGAGGGTCTTGACGGTGGCCTCGTCCTCAAAGAGGGCCACCACAATCTCGCCGCTGTGGGCCTCGGGCTGGCGGTGGACCACCACCAGGTCCCCGGGCAGGATGCCCGCCCCCAGCATGGACTCGCCCCGCACCTTCAGGGCGAAGTGCTCACCGGACAGACCGCCGGTGTCAAAGGTCAGGTAGTCCTCAATGCACTCCTCGGCCAGGATGGGGGACCCGGCGGCCACGTTGCCCACCACGGGCACCCGGTTGGCGCTGGGATTCTCCTCCTCGGCGATGGACCGTCCGGCGGAGCCGCTGACGGTGATGGCACGGGTCTTGCCCTCGGCCTTGATAATGAGCCCCTTCTCCTCCAGCCCCTTCAGGTGGAAGTGGACCGTGGAGGGGGACTTGAGCCCCACCGCCTCGCCGATCTCCCGGACGGAGGGGGGATAGCCGTGGTCGGCCTGGAAGGACACGATATAGTCGTAAATCTGCTGCTGCTTGGGAGAGAGTACCCTCATTGCGAGCCCTCCTTGTCTGGCCTGCCGGCGGCAGGCGGGCGCGGCCCCATAAAGGGGACTGTACGCCGTTTTTTTCTCTCGGTCTCGGTGTACGCTATTATATCACACCCTCCGCCAAAACGCAAACATTCGTTCTAAAAACCCGCCATTTTTCTTTCTCCTTCGCACCGGCATAGAAAAAGGGCGCGGCAAGCAATTGCCGCGCCCGCTCAGACTATCGATAAGCCCTTCGGCCAAAGGTTTCGGAGGGAAAGATAGTGTGAAAGAAAACCGTCAGGGTTGTCTTTCGCGTGCAATCAAACCACTTTTTCGAGCTTTTCAAAGTTCGAAAAAGTGCGGCAGCCTGTCGAAAAGCCTTTTTCGACAGGCTGAGGGCGCGGCAAGCAATTGCCGCGCCCGTCCAGGCTGTCTGATGAATTTGTACCGGGTTGGTTTACCAGCCGAAGGGCCAGCCGTAGCCATAGCCGCCGTAGCCGTTGCCGTACTGCTGGCCGTACTGCTGGTTCTGCTCCTCCTCAAGCTGGTCATGGAGCTCCTGGGAGGCGGCCACCCGCTCGTCGGTGCGCTCGTCAAAGGTGATGGTCAGGGTCTGGGTCTGACCGGAACGGCTCACCGTCAGGGTGGCGGTGTCGCCGGCCCGGTACTCGGCCAGGGCGTTCTGAAGGTCATCGGAGGAGGTGATGTCGGTATCATCAATCTTGGTGATAATATCCTCCACCTGAAGGCCGGCCTTGGCGGCACAGGAATCCTCCACCACGCCCAGGACATAGGCTCCGGCGGACACGCCGTAGCGCTGGGCCTCGCCGCTGACGTTGGTGTTGATGATGCCCATATAGGGCTTGCCGGTGACGTAGCCGTACTCCATGATGTCGGTGATCATGCTCCACACGTTGTCAATGGGGATGGCGAAGCCGATGCCCTCCACAGAAGCCTCGGAGGAGTCGCCGTTGTTGGACAGCTTGGCGGACACAATGCCCACCACCTGGCCGTACTGGTCAAAGAGGGCGCCGCCGGAGTTGCCGGAGTTGATGGCGGCATCGGTCTGGATATAGTTCATACGGCGGCCGTCGCTCATGGTCACGTTCCGGTCCAGGGCGGAGACATAGCCGCCGGTGAGGGAGTAGGTCAGCTCGCCCAGGGGGTTGCCGATGGCGTAGACCTGATCGCCCACCACCAGATTGTCGCTGCTGCCGATGACCACGGTGGCCAGGCCGGTGGCATCAATCTTCAGCACGGCGATGTCGTTCTCCTCGTCGCCGCCCACCAGGGTGGCGTCGTAGCTCTTGCCGTCCACGAAGGTGACGGTAATCTTGCTGGCGTCCTCAATGACGTGGTAGTTGGTGACGATGTAGCCGTCCTGGCTGATGACAAAGCCAGAGCCGGAGGCGGCGGTCTGAACCACCTGGCCGTAGACGTTGGTGTTGATCTCGGTGGTGATACCCACGGTGGCGTTGACGTAGGTGGCGTAAATCTGAGCGGCGGTCAGGGGCTCCTTGGTGGTCACGTTGGACACGTTGACCACCGTGGGGGCGTGGTCGCCCTGGTAGACGGTGGTGCTGCCCTTCACGCCGCCGGTGAGGGCCATGACCCCCGCTCCGGCGCCGCCGCCCAGCAGAGCGCACACCAGGCACAGGGCGGTAATCTTGGGCCAAACCCGCTTCTTCTTTTTGGTGGGACGGACGTCGTCCTCAATGCGATAAGAGGTCGCCTCAAAGGTCTGCTGGGGCTGCTGCTCCTCGGGGCGGTTCTCAGGGTTAAAATCGCTGTAATACATAACTGTCGCTCCTTCTATCACGAGATACTCTCTCGGCGGGTTTCGTACCCGTTTCCTTTTTACGGGTCTAAGCATAACCGGAATTTATGTCCAAAGCGTGAAGAAAGATAAAATGAAATTTGAACTTTCACCGGGTGCCGTAATATTTTCCCCCGGAGCAGCAGCTTTTTCGCATCAGTCTTAAAAAAGTTTAAGAAAACCGCTCAGTCACGCCGTTCTGCATCTTTATCCTCACGTTTTGTTTCCAGTGCAGGACGGTTTTTCAGGATGGCAGTCAGGTCTCCGGCGGCCAGGCGCAGGTCGGAGAGCACCCCGTCCAGCACCCCCAGGCGGCCGATGTTGATGACCACCATGCACAGCACCGGGCCCAGAATCATGCCCGCCACACCGGCGATTTTCATGCCCACATAGATGCTGATGAGGGAGAGAATGGGGGACAGGCCGGTCTGGTCGCCCACCACCTTGGGCTCGGCTCCACGGCGGAACAGGGCAATGATGCCCCAGATGACCATCAGCTCCACGGCGTGGCGGTACTCACCCAGGAACAGGTCGGCCACCGCCCAGGGGACGATGACGGTGCCCGAGCCCACGATGGGGATAAAGTCCAGCACCGCCAGCAGGAAGGCCAGCAGCACCGAGTAGGGCTGGCGGATGACCACAAAGCCGACGAGCAGGATAAAGAAGATGACCACCGACAAAATCAGCTGGGCCTTCACATAGCCGCCGAAGGCCGCCACCGCCGTGCGCTTGACGCTGCCGAAGAAGTCCCGGACGCTGGGGGAGAGGCGGTCGGTGACCATGAGGCGGAGCCGGGGATAGTCGGAGGCGATAAAATAGGTGGCCATGACGAAGATGACCAGCGCCACCGCGAAGGAGGGGATGCTGAAGGCAAAGGAGCCTGCCGCACTGCCCGCATGGCTGAGCAGGCTGGGGATCATCTCATTGAGCCAGGCCACCAGCTTGTCCAGCGCGGCCGTGGCCCCCTGGCTCACCTGGTCCGGCAGGCCGATAAACAGGCCGGAGAGGAATTCCTCCAGGCCTACAATGGCGGGCTGTAAGCTGTCCGCCCAGATAGAGGGCCAGTTCATCACCAGGGAGGCCACCTCGCTGACAATGCTGTACACCAGCGCCGCCAGTATGCCCCCCGCTATGGTGAAAATCAGAATCAGCATCACCAGGGACAGCGCCTTTCGTGACCCGCCGAACCGCCGCTGTACCTTTACGATGGCCGGATTGAGAATCCAGGTGAGCACCAGCGCCAGCACAAAGGGCATCAGCAGCCCCAGTAAAGGCGGTGCGCCGTACACCAGAAACAGCACCACCAGAATCGTCCCGGCCAGCCGGATGCCCAGCCGCAGCCACAGCCGCCCCCGTTCCCGCCAGGTCAGCTCTTTCCCATTCACAGCAATTCCTCCCCGCGCATCTCCGGGTGCGCTCAATGCCGCCCCGTTTTTCTGCGCCGCAATTTATGATCATTGTAGCACGGGTCCGGTGGGATAGCATCAAGAATCCATGAATATTTTTAAAAATTCACAAAAGTTCCCCCGGCCCGCAACCTTCCTGCCTCTCTTCTGGTATTATAAATGCAAGAGGTCCCGGAGGGCGGCCCGCTGGGGGCATGGCAGGTGGTCTCCGGGACAGAGGATGCCCAAAAGAGGTGAGGGAATATGACGGACGAGAGGACCGCCCGGGCTCAGGTGGAGCGCTGGGGCGGCATGGTGTGGCGGCTGGCCCTGGCCCGCACCCGCCACATCCAGGACAGTGAGGACGTATTTCAGGAGGTATTCGCCCGCTTTTTCCGCCACGAGGGGGAGCTGAGCAGCGACGAGCACCGGAAGGCCTGGCTCATCCGCTGCACCCTCAACTGCACCAGGACTCTGCTCTCCGCCCCCTGGCGGAGGAGCCTGCCCCTGGAAGAGGCGCTGACCAAGGCCGTGCCGGAGGAGGACCGGACGGTATACCAGGCGGTACTGGCCCTGCCCAGGCCCTACCGGACCGCCATCCACCTCCACTACTGTGAGGGGTACTCGGTGGCGGAGATTGCCTCCCTGACCGGCGCCCGGGAGGGTACGGTGAAGAGCTGGCTGGCCCGGGGGCGGGGCAGGCTGGCCGCGGAATTGAAAGGAGACGATTAACCATGATGGACAGATATAAGGCGGCCAATGACGCCCTCCGGCCTTCGGCGGAGCTGGTGGAGCGGGCCGTGACAGGGGCAGGGCGCAAAAAGCGCCGCCGCCCCCTCATTCCCGCCGCGGCGGCTGCGGTGCTGGCTGCGGTGCTGCTCTTCACCGGCATTCCCGGCCTGACCGGCCCCGCATCGGGCGGCAGCGCCTACGCCCTGGCGGTGCCGGAGTATCCGGAGCTGGCCAAGGTCCCCGCCGAGCCCTCCATCCTGGCCGACCAGCAGGCCTGGGACGACTGGAACGACGCCTATGACGCCTATTGGGACGACTGGCGCACCTTCCGGGACGCCGCCCCGGCCCTGGAGGATCAGCCCGGCCTGCCGGAGGCATTGGCGGACTTCTCCGCCCGCAGCGCCGCCCTGGCCCTGGCGGGGGAGAACAACCGGATTTACTCTCCCATCTCCCTGTGGTTTGCCCTGGCCATGCTGGCCGAGACCACGGCGGGGGAGAGCCGCCAGCAGGTGCTGGCCTCCCTGGGGGCGGAGGACCTGGAGCAGCTGCGCAGCTGGGCGGACAGCCTGTGGCACGCGCTGTACACCGACGACGGCACCGCGTCCCTGCTGCCGGGCAGCTCCATCTGGCTGGGGGAGGGCATGGCGTTTCACCAGGACGTGCCGGACACTCTGGCGGAGGACTACTACGCCGCCTCTTACCGGGTGCCCATGGGCACCGACAAGGCGGACAATGCTCTGTCCGCCTGGGTGGCGGAGCAGACCAGGGGGCTCATCGGCGGGGACGGAAAGGTGCTGGAGACCACCCCGGACACCCTGGCGGTACTGGCCTCCACCCTGTACTACCAGGCGGGCTGGCGGGACGAGTTTCTCCCTGAAAACACCAGCGAGGACGCCTTCACCACCGCCGCCGGTGAAGAATTGACAGTGGACTTCATGCACCGCACGGACAGGAACGTGCATTTCCTGCGCCGGGAGGGGTATGAGGCCGCCGCCCTGTCCACCTATCTGGGGCAGATGGTCTTTGTGCTGCCCGAGGAGGGGGTCACCCCCAATGACCTGCTCTCCGACCCGGACTTCCTCTCCGGCCTGGACATGGACAGTGACGACGCCATCCAGGGCGAGGTCCGCTGGTCCGTGCCCAAGTTTGACGTCAGCTCCGACCTGGACCTGAAGCCCACCCTGGAGGGTCTGGGCATCACCGACGCCCTGGACCGGGAATCCGCCGACTTCTCCCCCCTCACCGACACGGAGCCGGTGTGGGTGGACCAGGTCAAGCAGATTGCCCGGGTGACAGTGGATGAGCAGGGGGTGGAGGCCGCAGCCGTCACCCTGATGCCCGCCGCCGGCGCCGGCGCCCCGCCCGAGGACCCCACCATCTGCGTCATGGACCTGGACCGGCCCTTCCTCTTCCTCATCAGGACGGGGGACACGGTGCTCTTTGTGGGCGTGGTGGAGAGCCCAAAGGCATAAATTTCCCGCTTTATTGACATCTTCTCCCCGTATTTTATATAATCAATACAGAAGGATATATCCAGCAGCGGGAGAGGAGGTCCCCATGATCGCCTTCTGGAACAGGAAAGAGGTGCTCTCCACCTACGACACCCCCCTCCAGGCCAAGGCACGCACCATTCTGGCCGGTGAGGGCATTCCCTATCAGGTCAAGCTCAAGGGCCTGGCCAGCATGGACCGGGGCGGCATCCCCGACCTGCCGGTACAGATGGTAATCTATGTGAAAAAGCAGGACTATGACCGGGCCTGCGGTGCGCTCTCCAGGGCGCTCTACCGATGAACCGCTTTTTATGAAAAATACCCCCCCGGGACAGTACATGGCGCTGTCCCGGGGGGTATTGCTTATTCTGCTCAGAGCTTGACTACCCAGCCGTGGGGATCGGGGATGGTGCCCCACTGGATACCGGTGAGGGTGTCGTACAGCTTCTGGGTCACGGCGCCAATCTTGCCGCCGTTGACCACAGTGTGCTTGTCCTCCCAGCCCATCTCGCCGATGGGGGAGACGACGGCGGCGGTGCCGGTGCCCCAGGCCTCCTCCAGCTTGCCCTCAGCGGCAGCGTCAAAGAGCTCCTGGGCGGTGATGAGCCGCTCCTGGACGGGGTAGCCCCAGTCACGCAGCAGCTCCAGGCAGGAGCGGCGGGTGATGCCGGGCAGCACGGAGCCGGTGAGCTCGGGGGTGATGATCTCGCCGTTCACCTTGAACATGACGTTCATGGAGCCCACTTCCTCGATATACTTCCGGTGCACGCCGTCCAGCCACAGGACCTGGGCGTAGCCCTGACCCTCGGCCCGCTCGCCGGCCCGGATGGAGGCGGCGTAGTTGCCGCCGCACTTGGTGTAGCCGGTGCCGCCGCGGACGGCGCGGACGTCCTCATTCTCCACATAGATGCGCACCGGATTAATGCCCTCGGCGTAGTAGGCGCCCACGGGGCAGCAGATGACGCAGAACAGGTAGGTGTGGGAGGCGTGGACGCCCAGGCTGGCGTCGGTGGCGATGATGAAGGGACGGATATACAGAGAGGTGCCGGGCTCGCTGGGCACCCAGTCGGCCTCGGTCTTGACCAGGGCCTTGATGCCGTCCAGGGCCAGGTCCTCGGGCAGCTTGGGGATGCACAGGCGCTCGCAGGAGTCGTTCATCCGGCGGACGTTGTCCAGGGGGCGGAACAGCTGCACGCCGCCCTCGGGGTTGCGGTAGGCCTTCATGCCCTCAAAGACCTCCTGGGCGTAGTGGAACACCATGGCGGAGGGCTCCAGGGCGATGGGGGCGTAGGGGACAATGCGCCCGTCGTGCCAGCCCTGCTCGGGGTTGTAGTTCATCAGGAACATGTAGTCGGTAAAGACCTTGCCGAAGGAAAGGGTCTTGGGGTCGGGCTTGGGCTTGAGCTGCGCGGCCCGGGTGATGGGAAATTCATGCATGGAGACGGCCTCCTTACCTCATAAAAGATATTGGGATACCCTTTAGTATAGCAGTCGGACGGGATGGCCGCAAGGGAAACGGACACCCGGGCTGTTTGCATTATTATGGCACGGCGGCCGGGGGAAGAATGTAACGTGAGATACAATTTCCTGGGAAAAGGAGCGGCAAAAAGGTCCGCAGCGCCCGGGAAAAAACACCGGACCGTCAAAAGCCCTTCTCTTCAAAAATTACCGTGCGGCTTGTATTGAAAAGGGTTTTTTGATATAATAATTTCTCTCATTATGTGCTGTGTGTGCCGAGGTGAGAACGCCGTGAAAAAGAAAAACAAGCTCAGCCATCTGCTGGAGCCCAGTCTGCGGCTCTATTTTATCGCCCTGGTGTGCTTCACCGTGGCCTCCGCCTTCTTCAACCTCTATCTGGGGCTGGCTGAGGCGGTGGTGGTGCTCATGCTCTACTGCTACTTCCGCCGGGCCAACAACCTGCGCCGCCGGGAGATCCTCAAGTATATCGACAACGTCACCTGCAACATCGACGTGGCCACCAAGGACACCATGGTCAACGCCCCTCTGCCCATGGTCATCTTCAAGCCGGAGACCGATGAGGTCATCTGGTCCAACGAGCGCTTCCTCCAGCTCACCGGCGAGCGGGAGCACCTGTTTGACACCAAGCTGTCCGCCGCGGTGCCCGACTTCAACTCCCGCTGGCTCATGGAGGGCAAGAGCCAGTGCCCCAACGAGGTGCGGATCGGGGACAGGCGGTTCCTGGTGTACGGCCATTTGGTGCGCACCGACGACCGGGGCCGTCAGAGCTTCCTGGCCACCACCTACTGGGTGGACGTGACCGAGTTCTCCAACGTGAAGGAGGAGTTCTACGACTCCCGGCCCGTGGTGGCCATCCTCCTGCTGGACAACTACGAGGAGATCCTCAAGGGCCTGTCGGACAACGCCAGCTCCGCCCTGCTCAGCGAGATCAACGCCAAGCTGGACGAGTGGGCAGCCCCGGTGGGCGGCATCTTCTGCCGCTACAGCCGGGACCACTACCTCTTCATCTTTGAGGAGCGCCACCTTCAGGCCTATCAGGACGGGAAGTACGCCGTGCTGGACGCGGTCCACGCCATCACCAGCCCCAACGGCATCCCCGCCACGCTGTCCATCGGCATCGGCAAGGACGGCGACAGCCTGGAGGAGCTGTTCCAGTTCGCCAACCTGTCCATCGATATGGCCCTGTCCCGGGGCGGCGACCAGGCGGTGGTGAAGAACAAGTTCACCTTTGAGTTCTACGGCGGCCGCTCCAAGGAGACCGAGAAGCGCACCAAGGTGAAGAGCCGGGTTATGGCCAACGCCCTCTCCGAGCTCATCAGCTCGGCGTCCATGGTGTTCGTCATGGGCCACAAGTACCCCGACCTGGACTGCATGGGCGCTGCGGCGGGCGTCATCTCCCTGTGCCGCAAGCGGGGCGTGAACGCCCACATCATCAAGGAGAGCGGCCAGAACCCGGCCAGCGGCATGGCCGAGCGGCTTGCCGCCCTGCCCGAGTACCGGGATGTGTTCCTCTCCGCCCAGGACGCCCTCATCATGGCCGACGCCAACGCCCTGCTGGTGGTGGTGGATACCAACCGGCCCGAGCAGGTGTCCGCCCAGGAGGTGCTGCTCTCCTGCAACAAGGTGGCGGTCATCGACCACCACCGCCGGGCCGCCACCTACATCGCCAACGCCGCCCTCAACTTCCACGAGCCCTACGCCTCCTCCGCCAGCGAGCTGGTCACCGAGCTGCTCCAGTACGCCATGGAGCCCGCCGACCTGCTGCGGGCCGAGGCGGAGGCCCTGCTGGCCGGCATTGTGCTGGACACCAAGCAGTTCACCATGCGCACCGGCGGCCGCACCTTTGAGGCGGCGGCCTACCTGCGCCGTGCGGGCGCCGACACCGGCGACGTGAAGAAGCTCTTCCAGAACGACCTGGAGGGCACCATCGCCAAGTACGACATCATCCAGAACGCCAAAATGTACCGCAACAACATCGCCGTGGCCCGGGTGGACCACACCGTGGGCCGTGTCACCGCCGCCCAGGCCGCAGACGAGCTGCTCAACATCGCGGGCATCGACGCGTCCTTCGTCCTCTTCCCCGACGGGGAGCGGGTCATCATCTCGGCCCGCAGCATGGGGGACACCAACGTCCAGGTGGTGCTGGAGAAGCTGGGCGGCGGCGGCAACGCCGCTACCGCAGGCGCCCAGGTGCCCGGTACGCTGGACCAGGTCACACGGGACCTCATCCGGTCCATTGACCAGTATTTTGAGGATGAATAAAACAAACACCTTATTTTCAGAAAGGAACGATATAACATGAAGGTTATTTTACAGCAGGACGTCAAGGGACAGGGCAAGAAGGGCCAGATGATTGAGGCCAGCGACGGCTACGCCCGCAACTTCCTCCTGCCCCGGAAGCTGGCCGTGCCCGCCACGGCGGAGAACATCAACACCATGAAGATGCAGGAGAAGGCCAAGAAGGCCCAGGAGGCCGCCGAAAAGGCCGAGGCCCAGGCCATCGCCGAGAAGCTCGCCGGCATCACCGTGAAAGTGGTGGCCAAGGGCGGCAACGGCGGCCGTCTCTTCGGTGCCGTCACCTCCAAGGAGATCTCCGACGCCCTCAAGGCCCAGTTCGGCCTGGACATCGCCAAGACCAAGATCGTCCAGGAGGAGCCCATCAAGGCCTTCGGCGGCTACAAGCTCAAGGTCAAGCTGGGTTATGAGATTACCGGCACCCTCAGCGTCATGGTGGTGGAGGAGTAAGGAAACCTTCTCCCTGCGAACAGCCTTTTCTCCCACGACAGAAAAGCGTTTGATTTTTACCCAGGAGGTGAGAATATGGATGAAGCGCTGCTGACCCGGCAGATGCCCCACTCGGTGGAGGCCGAGCAGGCGGTGCTGGGCTCCATGCTCATCGATTCACGATGCGTGCCCGAGGTGGTGGAGGAGCTGCGGGGTGAGGACTTCTACCTGCGGCAGAACCGGGAGATCTACGAGACCATCTACTCCATGTTCAACTTCTCCCTGACCATCGACCCGGTGACCGTGCTGGACCACATGCGCCAGAACGGCGTATATGACGAGAACACCTCCCGGAGCTATCTGCTCCAGCTGATGGAGATCACCCCCACGGCGGCCAACGTGAAGGAATATGTGTCCATTGTGAAGGACAAGTCCCTGCTGCGGCGCATCGCCGAGACGGCGGGGGATCTGACCGCCCTCATCCAGGAGGGCACCAGCACGGCCCAGAATGTGCTGAACGTGGCGGAGCAGCGGATTTACGCCATCCGCCAGGGCCGGGCCGCTCAGGGCCTGGAGCACATCTCCACGGTCATCCTCAGCGTGTACGAGCGGCTCAACGAGCTGGCCGCCCAGGACAGCGAGGTGCCCGGCCTGAGTACTGGCATGCCCGACGTGGACCGGGCCATCGCGGGTCTGAACAAGTCCGACCTTATCCTGCTGGCCGCCCGTCCCGGCATGGGCAAGACCTCCTTCGCCCTCAACGTGCTGCTCCACGCGGGCAAGTTCTCGGGCAAGACGGTGGTCTTTTTCTCCCTGGAGATGAGCCGGGAGCAGCTGGCCATGCGTCTGATCTCCGGCGAGAGCTTTGTGGACAACAAGAAACTGGTCACCGGCCGGCTCAGCGAGGAGGACTGGACCAAAATTGCCGCCGCCTCGGCCGCCCTCAACCGGACCCAGATTCTCATTGACGACAACCCGGCCCTGTCGGTGGCCGACATGAACGCCAAATGCCGCCGGGTGGACAACCTGGGGCTGGTGGTCATCGACTACCTGCAGCTGATGACCTCCGCCGGAGGCCCCCAGCGCAGCAGCGGCGAGAACCGGCAGCAGATTGTCTCCGACATCTCCCGCGCGCTGAAAATCATGGCCAAGGAGCTCAACGTGCCGGTGGTCTGCCTGTCCCAGCTGTCCCGTGGCCCCGAGAGCCGCAGCGACAAGCGCCCCATGCTCTCCGACCTGCGTGAGTCGGGCGCCATCGAGCAGGACGCCGACATCGTCATGTTCCTGTACCGCGACGACTACTACAACGACAACGACGAGAACCACAACCTGGCCGAGTGTATCATCGCCAAGAACCGACACGGCGAGACCGGCACGGTGGAGCTGCAGTGGCTGCCCGAGTACACCACCTTCTCCTCCATCGACCGGCGGCACGAGGAATATTAAGCGACCGAGCCGTCATGCGCCGCGCGGAGAAACCGGGGCCCCCGGGAAAGCGCGAAGCGCTTTTCTGGGGAGAGGACGAGCAGCGGAGTGAGCGAGCCCTGGCATTTATGCCGGGGCGAGTGATATGCAGCTTGCGAGGACGACGCGAGGCGTGATATCTTCCAGGGGGGACGCTGTCCCCCCTGGATACGCGGGCACCGCGCCGCTAGGGCGGCACAATGCCCGCGATACCCCCCTCACCCCCGCACGGCGGGGGTGGTTGCCCGCCGGTGGCGGAGCAAGCAGTGGTGTGCTGCGCAGGCCATGTCCTGTTCCGCACCTCCTTGAATTTTCTTTCCGCCGCACAGCGGCGGAAACTCTGCGAGGCTTTTCCCCTGTTTTCATAAGGAGAATCTATGACAGACGCCCTGAATACCCTTGCAATGGAATACGACATGCTCCCCCGTGGGGGCACGGTGCTGTGCGCCGTGTCCGGGGGCGCCGACTCGGTGTACCTGCTCCACCGGCTGTGGCTGCTGCGGGACATCCTGGGATTCAATCTGATTGCCGCCCACTACAACCACTGCCTTCGTGGTGAGGAGTCCGACCGGGACGAGGCCTTTGTCCGGGACTTTGTGGCCAAGTGGTGCGGCCCCCAGCGCTTTGACGGCCCCGACGGGGAACGCACTCTGCCCGCCGTGGAGCTGGTGGTGGGCCGCGGCGACGTGGCCGCTGAGGCCGCCCGGCAGGGCCGCGGGCTGGAAGAGACCGCCCGGGACATGCGGTACGCCTTCCTGCGGGAGACGGCCCAGCGCCTGGGCTGTGACCGCATTGCCACCGCCCACAATGCCGACGACAACGCCGAGACCCTGCTGCTCCACCTCATCCGGGGCACCGGGCTCCAGGGCATGGCAGGCATCGCGCCCCGGCGCGGGGACCTGGTACGGCCCATGCTCACCACCACCCGCCGGGAGGTGGAGGAGTACCTGGCGCTGTACAGCATCCCCCACGTGGAGGACAGCTCCAACTCCGACGAGCGCTTTACCCGCAACCGCATCCGCCGCCAGGTGGTGCCCCTGCTGGAGGAGCTCAACCCCGGCTTTGTCCGGCGCATGACGGACACCACCCGCTACCTGCGCTCTGACAACGACTTTCTCAACGCCCAGGCCGCCCAGGTGTGCGCCCACGCCCGCTGGGCGGAGGACGACCTGGTCATCGAGGCCCACTACCTGGCCGACGCACCCACCGCCATCGCCCCCCGGGCCGCCCGGCGGCTGCTGGAGATGATGGGTGACGGGGATACTGACTGCTCCGCCGCCCACCTGGAGGCCATTGTGAACCTGTGCCGGGGGGATGACCCGTCGGCGGTGGCCTTTCTGCCCGGCGGACGTCTGGCCCAGCGGGTGTACGGCGAGCTGCTCCTCACCACCCAGGACGACCCCCGGCCTCCCTTTGAGCCGGTGACCCCGGTGCGGGGCGAGAACCCCATCCCTGGCACCGACTGGAAGCTGGTGCTGGAGGAGGAGCCCTGGCCAGGGCTGATTGTGCGCCCCCGGCAGCAGGGGGACGAGCTGACCCGTCCCGGCCGCAGAAGCAGGACGGTGAAAAAGCTGATGATAGACGAAAAAATTCCCCGGCGGGACCGGGAGCGGGTCCCCGTAGCCGCCGACGGCGACGGTGTCATCGCCGTGGCCGGGCTGGGCGAGAACGGAGAGCACCCCCGCTTCGGCGCGGCGCTGCGCTTTGTCCGGCGGGCGAGAGAATACAACCCTACAGAAACAGAGAAAATGGAAGGATGAGCGATTATGCTGGAACAGGACATTGAACGGGTACTTTTTTCTGAGGAAGAGCTGAATAAGCGTGTGAATGAGATTGCCGCCCAAATCAACCGGGACTACGCCGGCAAGGAGCCCATGCTCATCTCGGTGCTCCGCGGCTCCTTTGTGTTCATGGCCGACCTGACCCGGAAGATTGAGGTGCCCTGCACCATCGACTTTATGTCCGTGTCCTCCTACGGCAGAGGCACCACCTCCTCCGGCCAGGTGCAGATCACCAAGGACCTGTCCGACGACATCGAGGGTAAGGACATCATCGTGGTGGAGGACATTCTGGACTCGGGCAACACCCTGGCCTATCTGCTGCAGCTGCTCCAGGCCCGGAAGCCCGCGTCCATGAAGCTGTGCACCCTGCTGGATAAGCCCGACCGCCGGGTGAAGGAGGTCCACGTGGACTACACCGGCTTCACCATTCCCGACGAGTTCGTGGTGGGCTACGGCCTGGACTACGCCGAGAAGTACCGCAACCTGCCCTACATCGGCATCCTCAAGCCCCGGGTGTACGGCGGCGAGGGCTGAGCACAGCCCCTGTCCATCCCGGCCTTCCGGCGGTGTATCATAAGCTGTGAAATGAAACGGGCCCGCCCTCATGGGGCGCCCCGTGGAGGGAGAGGTCCGTATTGAAGAAGAAAATTTCCGGCCGCGACCTGGTGTTCTACCTGTTTATTTTCCTCATTTTGCTCTCCACCGTGTACGCACTGATGGGGCTGAACGCCGGGAAAGCGGTCTACTACTCCGAAATCCACGACCTGCTGGACAATCAGCAGGTCAAGACCGTCCAGGTCAAGGACGACACCCTGACCATGGAGCTGTGGGAGCCCTACCAGGGCAGCTATACTGTCACCTACAAGCTGCCCAGCTTTGAGCTGTTCTACCAGGACTTCAACGATACCATCGTCAAGCAGCACGCCAACGGCATCATTCAGGCCTTTGACTACCCGGTGGGCTTCCGCCTGCCCGCCTGGGCCACCGCCCTGCTGCCCACGCTGGTGATTGTGGTCATTTTCTTTGCCATGTGGTATATCATGTTCCAGCGCCAGGCCGGCGGTGGGGGCGGCGGAGCCGACAAGACCAGCCGCTACTCCCGGGCCCGCACCCGCACCGTCTCCGACGAGGGCAAGAAGGTCACCTTTGCCGACGTGGCCGGTGCCGACGAGGAGAAGGAGGAGCTGCGGGAGGTGGTAGAGTTCCTGCGGGACCCCAAGCGCTTCCTGGCCCTGGGCGCCCGCATCCCCAAGGGCATCCTGCTGGTAGGCCCTCCGGGCACCGGTAAGACCCTGCTGGCCAAGGCTGTGGCCGGTGAGGCCGGTGTCCACTTCCTGTCCATCTCCGGCTCCGACTTTGTGGAGCTGTATGTGGGCGTGGGCGCAAGCCGTGTCCGCGACCTGTTTGACCAGGCCAAGAAAAACTCCCCCGCCATTGTGTTCATCGACGAGATTGACGCCGTGGGCCGCCAGAGAGGCACCGGTCTGGGCGGCGGCCACGATGAGCGGGAGCAGACGCTGAACCAGCTGCTGGTGGAGATGGACGGCTTTGCCGCCAACGAGGGGGTCATCGTCATGGCCGCCACCAACCGGCAGGACATTCTGGACCCCGCCCTCCTGCGCCCCGGCCGGTTTGACCGGCAGATCTACGTGGGCGCGCCCGACATCAAGGGCCGGGAGGAGATTCTGAAAATCCACGCCCGCAACAAGCCCCTGTCCGAGGATGTGGACCTGAAGGACGTGGCCAAGGCCACCGGCGGCTTTACCGGCGCCGACCTGGAGAACCTGATGAACGAGGCCGCCCTGCTGGCTGCCCGCCGCGGAGAGCGGTTCATCACCATGCCCGACCTCCACGAGGCGGTGATCAAGGTCATCGCCGGACCGGAGAAGAAGAGCCGGGTGGTCATTGAGCGGGAGCGCAAGCTCACCGCCTACCACGAGGCGGGCCACGCCATTGTCAGCCACGCCCTGGAGACCGCCGACCCGGTCCACCAGATCACCATCGTGCCCCGTGGCCGTGCCGGCGGCATGACCATCTCCCTGCCCCAGGAGGACAAGAGCTTCCTCTCCCGCACCGAGCTGGAGGAGCGCATCGCCTCCCTGCTGGGCGGCCGCGTGGCCGAGCAGCTGGTGCTGGGTGATATCTCCACCGGCGCGGGCAACGACCTGCAGCGGGCCTCCTCCATCGCCCGCAACATGGTCATGCGGTACGGCATGAGCGAGAAGCTGGGCAGCGTGGTCTTTGATTCCGGCCACGACGAGATCTTCATCGGCCGCTCCATGGCCCAGGCCAAGAGCTATTCCGAGGAGACCGCCGACCTCATCGACCAGGAGGTCAAGGCCATCATTGACAAGGCCTATGAGCGCTGCCGCGCCATTCTCACCGAGCAGCGCGCCCAGCTGGAGCTGACAGCCGAGTACCTGCTGGAGAACGAGACCATGGACGCCGCCGCCTTCGAGCAGGTCTTTACCGACCCGGACGCCCTCCGGGAGCCCGACGGCCGCATCAAGAGCCGCCCGGACAGGACACCCTCCATCCGCAGCCAGCGCAGTGAGCTGACCCCCGAGGGCAAGCGGATGTCCCCTGAGGACATCGACGTCCCCGCCCCCGACGAGGATAAGCCGGAGGACAAGAAGTAAAAGCTGAAAAACATCCCCGGACGGAGTTTCCGTCCGGGGATGTTTTTTTGCGCCCTTCTTAAAAGTCCGGTTTATAGTACTTCTTATTTGCTATACTGTGCATGTAAGGAAAAGAACAGACAGCCCGCCAGGGCGGGACAGACAGAAAGGAGCGTCCGGTTATGAAGGAATATTCCATGCGGTGGGTCCATGGTCATGTGGAGGTGTATGACGCCTGCGGGCGCTTCCGCTTCTCCGCCGACAGCGAGTGGGAGGCACTGGCCGAGCTGGCTGAGGAGGCCGCCTGACCTCTTGCCATTCCGCCCCGGTTCAGGCTATAATATAGAAAAAAACACCGCAACCGGGCGGAAACAACAGGGAGGAATGGCCATGCGGCTGCTGAATTTTGGTTCCATGAATGTAGACCATGTGTATCAGGTGGAGCACTTCGTCCGGCCGGGCGAGACCATCTCCGCCCGCAGGCTGGACCACTTCTGCGGCGGAAAGGGGCTCAACCAGTCGGTGGCCCTGGCCCGGGCGGGGGCGGAGACCTACCACGCCGGTATGCTGGGCAAGGGCGGCGAGGAGCTGGAGCAGATGCTGGTCCGGAGCGGCGTACGCATGGACCACATAGGTGCGTCCGCCGAGCTGACCGGCCACGCCATCATCCAGGTGGATACCTCCGGCCAGAACAACATCATCATCTACGGCGGCTCCAACCAGGCCGTCACGCCGGAATATATCGACAGCGTGCTCTCCCACTTCGGGCCGGAGGACATGGTGCTCACCCAGAACGAAATCAGCAATATCAGCTATCTGGCCCGCCGCTGCGGTGAGCTGGGTATCCCCCTGGTGTTCAATCCCTCTCCCATCACCCAGGGGCTGCTGGAGGAGTTTCCCTTTGAACAGGTGTCTCTCTTCCTCATCAATGAGGTGGAGGGTCAGGCTCTCACCGGAGAGACCGAGCCCGGTGCCATCCTGGACGCCCTGCTTACCCGCTGGCCCCAGGCCAAGGTGGTACTCACGCTGGGCCAGCGGGGCGTGGTGTACCGGGACCGTGCGCACACCTGCTCCCACGGGGCCTACAAGGTGAAGGCGGTGGACACCACCGCCGCCGGGGACACCTTCACCGGCTTCTTCCTGGCCTCCCTGGCCCGGGGCGAGGACATCCCCCGCTGCCTGGAAAACGCCTCCCTGGCCTCCGCTCTGGCGGTGTCCCGGCCCGGGGCGGCCCCCTCCATCCCCACCATGGCGGAGGTGGACGCCGCAAGAGGCACCCTCACAGCCTCCCCCGCGCCTGAGCTGTGAGACAAATAATGGCCCCTTCCCGATTGGAAGGGGCCATTTCTGCACAAAAAAGCAACATGCTATTGTTTTTTTGTGTGAAAGCTGTACAATGTGGTTGAGGAATGAGGCCGACGCACAGAGGCGGTCTGCCGCCGGAAAGGGAGGGAAACAGGATGAAGCTGTATACCATAGGGCTGCTGCTGGCCCTGCTGTTCTGCCTGTCTGGGTGTACGCCCGGAGAGCCCAATTTGCCCACAGACTCTCAGTCACTCCCGCCAACCGGCACGGAGCAGCAATCGCCCGCCCCATCTCCCTCCGCGCCGGAGGAGACGGAGGAGCAGACCGGCCTGGCAGCGGGAGAGGAGCTGCGCACCTGCACCATAGAGCGGGCCGCCGGCGGCATCGACGGGCCGGACGGATACAGCCAGAACGTGAATCTGTGGGTGGCGCTGGAGTATGTCTACGACACAGAGGCCGGCAAAGCGGTCCGTTTTACAGATGCAATCCCGTTGGAGCTGACCCTGCCCGGTGTGGAGGATGCGGCGTTTGACACCGGCGGCTTCAATGTGGAAGTGAGCGACAATGAGGTGCGGATCAGCGCCACCGGCCGCGTCAGCTATACGGTGCCCGACGCGGCGCTGTCCGAGGGGGGCGACCTGTCCGCCGTGACCGTGGAGAACGGGGACAGTGCGGTCACCACAGCCGTCAAAACCTATGTATTGGAGCTGGAGCTGAGCGATTTGGAGGAGTAAACAGCGCCGCCCCGGCGGGCCAGGGCCCGCCGGGGCGGCTTTGTGCTCAGAGAGGAATTCAGTCGGGGATATAGGTCCTCACCCGCAGGGTGACCCCCAGGTCCATGGTGAGACGGCGGCACCGCTCAATCTCCTCGGGAGTCTTGTCCTTGTTCACGATGGTCATAATCACGTGGGGCACATACTCCCGGCACCGGGCGGCAAAGTCCAGCATGGCCTTCCAGGCGGCGGGGCCGTCCTTGGGCTGGGTGACGGCGCAGTACTCCTCCGCCGTGGAACCGTTGAGGGAGATGGACACCGTGTCCACCCGGCCGGACAGCTCATGGGCCACGTCCCGGCCCAGGAACAATGCCGCGTGGCCGTTGGTGTTGATGCGCACCGGGGGCAGGTTGGGGCACTTGGCCTTCAGGGCGTCGATGAGCCAGGCGATGTCGTCCCAGCGGTACATGGGCTCGCCGAAGCCGCAGAACACAATCTCCCGGTAGCTGGGCAGGTCCCGGCGCAGGAAGTCGGCCAGAGCCTCCTCCCGGGTGGGCTCATGGTCCAGCCACAGGTCGTCGGCGTAGATGCTGCCCTTGTGGCCGTTGTGCCGCAGGCAGAACACGCAGGCACAGTCGCAGCGGTTGGTCAGGTTCACGTACAGCCCGCCCTCGTACTCATAGGTGATGGTCTCCATACAGTTCGCCTCCTGTCAGGGAATGTTGAAAAATCGCTTGCCGTTTTCCATGGTGATGCGCCCCACCTCTTCGGCGGTCAGGCCCTTCACCTGGGCGATGGCCTCGGCCACCCGGAACACGTTGCGGGAATCGTTCCGCTTGCCCCGGAAGGGAACAGGGGAGAGGTAGGGTGCGTCGGTCTCAATCATGATCCGGTCTATGGGCAGCCAGTCAATGACCTCCAGGCATTTGCGGGCGTTCTTGTAGGTGACCACACCGGTAAAGGACACCATCCAGCCCATGATGACCAGGGTCTTGGCGTCCTCCACCGCGCCGGAGTAGCAGTGGAACACGCCGTGGGCGTTGGGGTGGGCGCGCACCATGTCCAGGCTGTCCTTGTGGGCCTCCCGGTCGTGGAAAATGACGGGCAGGTCCAGCTTCTCTGCCAGGGAGAGCTGGGCGGAGCAGAAGTCCTGCTGGAGCTTCCGCTTGCCCGGGTCCTTCTCCCAGTAGTAGTCCAGGCCAATCTCCCCGATAGCCTTCACCTTGGGGTGGGTTGCCATGGCCTCAATCTCCGAGAGCTGGTCCAGGGAGGCCCCCTCCAGATTCTCGGGGTGGAAGCCCACGGCGGCGTACAGGTGGGGGTACCGCTCCGCCAGGGCCACCGACTGCCGGGAGCTCTCCAGGTCACAGCCGGGACACAGGGCCAGCTCCACCCCGGCGGCGGGCAGGGCGGACAGGACTTCGTCCCGGTCGGCGTCAAAGGCGTCGTCATAGTAGTGGGCGTGGGTGTCGAAGTACATAGATGCTCTCCTTATCAGCGCATTTTCTACCCCTATGATATCCCTTTCCCGGGGAATTTGCAAGGCTGGCCGGGGTTGACAGGGGACGGAGAATGTGGTATCATTCCTCCGCAAGTGAATCAGGGGAATGAAGTGCTCCCCGGGGCGTGGCCCCGAACCGCGTTTGACGCTGATGACTTCTGCATTTTGTGTGATGCAGGGGTTATCAGATTTTTTTTGCCCCTGCGGAAGGGATGGAAGTACCATGTTGACAAGTCTGGCCTATATCCTGCTCCTGGGATTGCTCCTGGGGGCGCTGGCGGGGAAGCTGCGGCTCCCCCCGCTCATCGGCATGATTGCCGCCGGCATCCTGCTGGGGCCCTCCTGCCTGAATCTGCTCTCCGACAGCCTGCTGAACATCTCCGCCGACCTGCGGCAGCTGGCCCTTATCATCATCCTCACCCGTGCGGGCCTGACCCTGGACGTGGCCGCCCTGAAGCGGGTGGACCGTCCGGCGGTGCTCATGTGCTTCCTGCCCGCCTGCTTTGAGATTGCAGGCATGGTGCTGCTGGCGCCCCGTCTGCTGGGGGTCAGCGTGCTGGATGCGGCCATCATCGGCGCGGTGGTGGGCGCCGTGTCCCCCGCCGTCATTGTCCCCCGGATGATCAAGGTCACCGAGGAGGGCTGGGGTACGGACAAGGGCATCCCCCAGCTGGTGCTGGCAGGTGCCAGTGTGGATGACGTGTTTGTTATCGTCATGTTCACCATGTTCACCGGTCTGGCCTCGGGCCAGGGGGCCTCTCCCATCACCCTGGCCGGGGTACCCGTGTCCATTGTGTCGGGCGCCCTGGTGGGTCTGGGACTGGGCGCGGTGCTGGCCGCCTTCTTCAAAAAATTCCACATGCGGGACTCCGTGAAGGTGGTCATCCTGCTTTCCCTGGCCTTCCTGCTGGTGGCCGCCGAGGACGCTCTGGAGGGTCTGTTCCCCTTCTCCGGCCTGCTGGCCGTCATGGGCATGGGCGTTGGCCTCCAGCGGTTCCGGGGTGAGGTGGCCGTCCGCCTGTCCGCCAAGTTCTCCAAGCTGTGGGTGGCCGCTGAGGTGGCCCTCTTCGTGCTGGTGGGTGCCGCCGTGGACCTGAAGTACGCCGCCGCTGCGGGCGCCGCCGCTGTGCTGGCCGTGCTGGGCGCCCTGTGCTTCCGGGCCCTGGGCGTGGTGATCTGCGTGGCCGGGTCGGGCTTCAGCCGGAAGGAGAAGCTGTTCTGCGTCCTCAGCTATCTGCCCAAGGCCACTGTCCAGGCCGCCATCGGCGGCGTGCCTCTGGCCATGGGCCTGGGCTGCGGCCAGATTGTCCTCACCGTGGCGGTGGTGGCCATCCTGGTCACCGCACCTCTGGGTGCGCTGGCTATTGACGTGAGCTACAAGAAGCTCCTGACCAAGGCCCAGTGAGCCTGTTTTCCACAAAAATTGCGCCCCCGGCGGAAAACTCCGCCGGGGGCGCATTCTATTTTATTCAGTCCGCTTCCCGTTCAAAAATCAGCTCGATGGCCTTGGTGCCGCCGTTGCTGGTGAACTGAGTGGGAATATAGCCCACGTACCGCCAGCCCTGGGCGGCATACTGGTCGATGATCTCCCGGTGCTGGCAGTCGCTGTTGTTCATCCAGAAGCCGCCGCCGGTGTACAGAGGGACGTATTCGTAGCGGTACATGGACCTCTTCCTTTCTTTTTTCACATTTTGAGCGGATGATGTGGAAAACAAACCGGGCGGCCCGGACGGGCCGCCCGGTGAAAGACGGATGTGTTGGAAAATGCGCGTGACGGCTCGGACGCTTTGGTGAATCACGCCTCGCGTCGTCCTCACAAGCTGCGTATCACTCGCCCCGGCATAAATGCCAGGGCTCGCTCACTCCGCTGCTCGTCCTCTCCCCAGAAAAGTGCTTTGCGCTTTCCCGGGGGCCCCGGTTCCTCCGGGCTGCTCACGACGGCTCAGGCGCTTTAGCAGAATCACGCCTCGCGTCGTCCTCGCAAGCTGCGTATCACTCGCCCCGGCATAAATGCCAGGGCCCGCTCACTCCGCTGCTCGTCCTCTCCCCAGAAAAGCGCTTTGCGCTTTCCCGGGGGCCCCGGTTCCTCCGGGCGGCGCATGACGGCTCGGACGCTTTAGCGAATCACGCCTCGCCTATGCGCTGCGCCCGGCTTCGCTGCGACTCCGGCTGGTCTGCGGGCCGCACAGCGGCCCTCCGCTCGCCGTCGCTCCGCTCCATCCGGGCGGCGCATGACGGCTCGGACGCTTTAGCAGAGCTTGGCGCCGGCGGGGATGGCGTCGTCCACCATGAGCAGGTGGAGCTTCTCCTCGCCGTGCTCGGTGTGGACGGCGGAAATCAGCATGCCGCAGCTCTCCTGGCCCATCATCTTGCGGGGAGGCAGGTTGATGATGGCCACCAGGGTCTTGCCCAAGAGCTCCTCGGGCTTGTAGTACATGGCGATGCCGGAGAGAATCTGCCGGTCGGTGCCGGAACCGTCGTCCAGGGTAAACTTGAGCAGCTTGTTGCTCTTCTTCACGTTCTCGCAGGCCTTCACCTTCACGGCACGGAGGTCACTCTTGCAGAAGGTGTCGAAGTCCACGCTCTCCTCAGCGAAGGGCTCCACCTCCACGGCGGGCAGAGCGGCCTTGCGGGCCTGGGCCTCCAGCTCCTCCAGGGCGGCAAGCTCCTTCTCCATGTCGATGCGGGGGAACAGGTTGTCGCCCCGGCTGACGGTGACAGTGGCGCTCAGGGCGCCCCACTTGCCGGCGCTCTCCCACTGGGAGCAGCAGGGGCAGGCGCCAATCTGGTGCAGAATCTCGGCGGCGGTGGCGGGCATGAAGGGGGTGAGGAGCACGGCGGAGATGCGCAGGCTCTCCAGCAGGTTGTACATCACCCGGGCCAGGCGGGGCTTGTTGGCCTCGTCACGGGAGAGCACCCAGGGCGCGGTCTCGTCGATATACTTGTTGGCGCGGGAGATGAGCTTGAACACCTCGCTCAGGGCATCCTGGAAGGCAAAGCGCTCCATGGCGGCCTCGTACTTGTCCCGCAGGCCGGAGGCCAGGGCGATGAGCTCGTCGTCCAGACCGTCGGCGGTCTGCTCGGCGGGCAGGGTGCCGCCCTCAAAGTACTTGCCCACCATGGACACGGTGCGGCTGAGCAGATTGCCCAGGTCGTTGGCCAGGTCGGTGTTGATGGTGCCGATGAGGGCCTCGTTGGAGAAGTTGCCGTCGGAGCCGAAGGGGAAGGTGCGCAGCAGGAAGAAGCGCAGGGCGTCCACGCCGTACCGCTCGGAGAGCAGGTAGGGGTCCACCACGTTGCCCTTGCTCTTGCTCATCTTGCCGCCGTCCAGCAGGAGCCAGCCGTGGCCGAACACCTTCTTGGGCAGGGGCAGATTGAGGGCCATCAGGATGGCAGGCCAGATGATGGAGTGGAAGCGGACAATCTCCTTGCCCACAAAGTGGACGTCGGCGGGCCAGAACTTGTCATAGTCGTTGTACTTGTCGTTGTCGTAGCCCAGGGCGGTGATATAGTTGGACAGGGCGTCAATCCACACGTACACCACGTGGCCGGGGTCAAAGTCCACGGGCACACCCCAGGTGAAGCTGGTGCGGGACACGCACAGATCCTCCAGGCCGGGCTTGATGAAGTTGTTGATCATCTCGTTGACACGGCTGCGGGGCTCCAGGAAGTCGGTGTTCTCCAGCAGGTCCTGGATGCGCCCGGCGTACTTGGACAGACGGAAGAAGTAGGCCTCCTCCTCGGCGTCCTGCACCTCGCGGCCGCAGTCGGGGCACTTGCCGTCCACCAGCTGGCTCTCGGTCCAGAAGGACTCGCAGGGCTTGCAGTACTTGCCCTTGTAGGTGCCCTTGTAGATGTCGCCCTGCTCGTAGAGCTGCTTGAAGATCTTCTGCACGGCGGCCTCATGGTAGTCGTCGGTGGTGCGGATGAAGCGGTCGTTGGAGATGTTCATCAGCTTCCACAGGTCCAGAACACCCCGCTCGCCCTCCACGATGTTGTCCACATACTGCTTGGGGGTGACACCGGCGTCCTTGGCCTTGTCCTCAATCTTCTGGCCGTGCTCGTCGGTGCCGGTGAGGAACATGACGTCGTAGCCGGTCAGGCGCTTGTAGCGGGCCATCACGTCGGTGGCCACGGTGCAGTAGGCGTGGCCGATGTGAAGCTTGTCCGAGGGGTAGTAGATGGGGGTGGTGATATAGTATTTTCCTTTATTGCTCATCGGGGGTTACCTCCGTTTCAGAATCTTCAGGGTCTTCCGCCTGCCGGACGGGACGGGCCTTGGGCTCGGGCATGGCGTCGTTGGCCAGCAGGGCCGTCACGTTGGCGGTAAGGCTGAGAATGCAGAAGCCGTAGAGCAGCGTAATATAGAGCTCGTGGCCGTCGGCCAGGGTCACCAGGGAGAAGTACACGCCCAGCAGGGAGAACAGGGAGGAGCGGAACACCTTGGCCCGCTCAAAGGAGAAGCCCGCTGTGAAGTACAGCCCCAGCAGGGACGCGATGATGGCGAAGAGCTCATAGATATAGTCCTGCCGAACCGGGTCCCCTGCCCGGACCTGGTAGGCGGCGATGAGCCAGATGCAGCCCATGTAGGCCGGCGCCAGCAGGGGGAAGCTGAACTTGCCCTTGCCCTCACCCCGGTAGTTGTTCTTTCCGGTGGAGAGGACGCAGAAGAAGGAGATGGCGGAGAGCAGGCCCAGAATGGCCCGGGGCAGCACGTTGAACAGGGGCGTACCCTGGGCGTTGCCCGCCCGGGCAGCGGCCACTGCCTCCTGATAGGCGGCGGGGATGCCCATGTAGTTGAGCACAGCCGAGGCCAGCAGCAGGAAGCCGCCCAGCACCATGGCGGTGACGTACACCGTGTTGCCCTTGGCGGCAAAGGCGGCGTCATAGCCGCCGTGGAAGGGGCGATGCTTGCCCCGGCACAGCAGAATGAACACCACCGCCAGCGCCGCCGACCAGATGATCAGCGCCCAGGTGGAGGGCATGTTGGGGGTGACCAGACCAGTGTCCGCCTCAAAGGCGGTGGCCAGCTCCCAGCGGCGGAGAAAAAAGCCCACGATACCCCCGCCTACCGCCAGGGACGGGAGGACAATCTCTTTTCGCATTGCGGCAAGACCTCACTCAGGAAAATAAAGATAATAGCTAATATAGCAGTATATCACAAAAGAAGGAAATTTGCACCGTTTTTTCCGGCTGCGGCTGGGGCGGGGCCCCGAAGAACAGCCGCCTTTGCTCTGGGAGAAAGGCTTTTGTGCGGCAGACCCGCTCGAGCGGAGACCAGAGCACGGCGCAAAAACTTTGTGCGGCATTGAGATCGCCGATGAATTGCAGCGACTTACAAGTCTGGGCGGGTAACGCTGCTCGGGCGACGCAGGAACGATACGCAGAGCACCGAACCGGCAAGCAACTGCTTTCAAGTTTGGCGGGTCATTGAATTGCACCGCCGCGTCGTCCTCGCAAGCTGCGTATCGCTCAGCCTGCCGCTTGCGGCAGGCCTCGTTCACTCCGCTGCTCGTCCTCTCCCCACACGACCCGCTTCGCTGGGCTCGTGCGGGGGCCCCATATTGTCTCCGAAAGGGGTCCGGGGAAACGGGGGCGTTTGGCCCTAACAGGGCCCTCCGCCCCTGTGTCCCCGGCGGCTTTTGGGTACTTTTCGCCGGAGAAAAGTACCTCCCCGAAAGGCGTTCCCCTCTTATTTATCCCGGTGCATTTCCAATCAGCCGTTGGCGGCCATGGACTCCAGGTACTCGTCGTAGGTCATCTTGCGGTCGATGAGCTTGCCGTCGTCGGTGAAGTCAAAGATGCGGTTGCACACGGTCTGGACCAGCTGGTGGTCGTGGGAGGACACCAGCACGTTGCACTTGACGGCCTCCAGACCGTTGTTGACGGCAGCGATGGACTCCAGGTCCAGGTGGTTGGTGGGCTGGTCCAGCAGCAGCACGTTGGCGCCGGAGAGCATCATCCGGGAGAGCATGCAGCGCACCTTCTCGCCGCCGGAGAGCACCTTCACGGGCTTGTACACGTCGTCGCCGGAGAAGAGCATCCGGCCCAGGAAGCCCCGGAGATAGGCCTCGTGGGGGTCGGAGGACCACTGCCGCAGCCACTCCACCAGGTTGTCGTCACAGTCCTTGAAGAACTCGGTGTTGTCCTTGGGGAAGTAGGAGAAGGTGGCGGTCTGGCCCCACTTCACAGTGCCCTCGTCGGGCTCCAGCTCGCCGGTGAGAATCTTGAACAGAGCGGTGTGGGCGTTCTCGTTGTCGCCCACGAAGGCGATCTTGTCGCCGTGGCCCACGATGAAGCTGACGTGGTCCAGCACCTTCACGCCGTCGATGGTCTTGGACACATCGGTGACGAAGAGGATGTCCTTGCCCACCTCACGGTCAGGGCTGAAGGCCACCCAGGGATAGCGGCGGGAAGAGGCAGGGATCTCCTCCAGGGTGATCTTCTCCAGCAGCTTGCGGCGGGCAGTGGCCTGCTTGCTCTTGGACTTGTTGGCGGAGAAGCGGGAGATGAACTCCTTGAGCTCCTGGGCCTTCTCCTCGTTCTTCTTGTTCTGGTTCTTCATCAGGTTCTGCATCAGCTGGGAGGCATCGTACCAGAAGTCGTAGTTGCCCACGTACATCTTGATCTTGTTGTAGTCGATGTCCACGATGTGGGTGCAGATGGTGTTGAGGAAGTGGCGGTCATGGCTGACCACGATAACAGTGCCGGGGAAGTCCAGCAGGAAGTCCTCCAGCCAGTTGATGGCGTTGATGTCCAGGTTGTTGGTGGGCTCGTCCATCATCAGGATGTCAGGGTTACCGAACAGGGCCTGAGCCAGCAGCACCTTCACCTTCAGACGGCCATCCACGTTCTCCATCACGTCGTAGTGCATGGACACGGGGATGCCCAGACCCTGGAGAATGCGGGACGCGTCGCTCTCGGCCTCCCAGCCGCCCAGCTCGGCGTACTCCTCCTCCAGCTCGCAGGCCTTGATGCCGTCCTCCTCGGTCATCTCCTCCTTGGCGTAGAGGGCCTCCTTCTCCTTGCCGATGTCGTACAGCCGCTGGTTGCCCATGATGACAGTGTCCATGACGGTGTACTGGTTGTAGGCGTTCTGGTCCTGCTTGAGGATGGACATGCGGGTCTTGGGCAGGATGGACACCTCGCCGCTGGTGGGCTCCAGCTCGCCGGAGAGAATTTTCAGGAAGGTGGACTTGCCCGCGCCGTTTGCGCCGATGATGCCGTAGCAGTTGCCCTTGATGAACTGCAGGTCCACGTGAGAGAAGAGGGGCTGGCCGCTGTACGCCAGGCCCAGGTCAGAAACAGTGATCATGTCGCACTCCTTGAAATATAGTAAGAATTCAATACGCGGCAGACATTGTATCACATTTGCGGGAAAAAGGATAGAGAAACCACAAGAAAAATCTCCCGTCCCGGGGAAAATCCCTTGTGCAATTCCACTTCTCCGGGTATAATGGCGGAAAAGCCCCCGCCGTGGGCAATACGGGAAAAGCGAGGGAACAAAATGGAGTGGATGGAGTACCTGCACACCGCCCTGGAGGTGGCCGTGGAGCTTGGCATCATGCTGTTCGAGTGGGTGGGCGTGGCCGTGCTGGTGGTGTCCGGCGTGCTGGGCGTGGTGCACTACATCAGGCGGGACCCGGAGACCCGGCTCAAGCTGGCCCAGGGTCTGGCCATGGCCCTGGAATTCAAGCTGGGCGGCGAGATTCTCCGCACCGTGGTGGTGCGTGACCTGAGCGAGATTGCCCTGGTGGGCGCCATCATTTTGCTGCGGGCCGCCCTCACCTTCCTCATCCACTGGGAGATTAAGAACGAGGAGGCTGCCCTGCCCGAGGCCGGGCATGGACCCCGCAGTCACGAAGAGAGGAAATAAGACGAAAAGACCGGCGGCGGGCACTTGCCCGCCGCCGGTCTTTTGCCGGTGAGATGCCGCCGTCTTGCGGCCTGTCCCGATGGCATGCTATAATGAAGAAAAAAGCGCATCCCGGCCTCAGTGCCGCCGGAAAAGAGGAGTTTTATGGAGAGTATGTTCCGCTGTCCCGTATGCGCCGCCCCGCTGGAGCGGCGGGACGGGACCTATGCCTGCCCCAGGGGGCACAGCTTTGATATTTCCCGGGAGGGGTACGTCCACCTGCTCCCCGCCAACCAGAAGCACTCCAAGGCCCCCGGGGATGACAAGGAGATGGCCGCCGCCCGGAACCGTTTCCTCTCCGCCGGGTACTACGGCCACCTGCGGGAGACCCTGGAGCAGCTGGCCCTCCGATATGCCGGGGACACTCCCCGCGTGCTGGACTCGGGCTGCGGCGAGGGGTACTACACCGCCGGAATCCACGCCGCACTCACCGCCGCCGGACGGAGCGTAACCATGGCAGGGGTGGATATCTCCAAGTTCTGCCTGCGCTGGGCGGCCAAGCGGACAAAGGATGTGGAGTTCGCCGTGGCCTCGGCCTACCACCTGCCGGTGGCGGATAGCCGGGTCAATCTGCTGGTGAACTGCTTCTCCCCGCTGGCTGCGGAGGAGTTCTACCGGGTTCTGGTCCCCGGCGGGGTGTTTCTCTACGTGGTGCCCGCCGCCGACCACCTGTGGGAGCTGAAGGAAGTGCTCTACGACAAGCCCTATCTGAATCCCGAGGAGGCCATCCCCTACGAGGGCTTTGACTACCTGGACATTGTGAAGGCCGAGGGGGTCATCACACCCCGCGGTCAGGACCTCTCCGACCTGTTCCGCATGACCCCCTACTACTGGAAGACCCCGAAGGAGGGCGGCGAGCGGCTCTCCGCGCTGGAGGAGCTGACCGTCCGGGCCAATTTCCGTGTCCACATATTCCGCCGCCGGTGAGCATGCCCCGGCTCCGGCAGGCATACACTCTCCCAGCGGGGCCGGAGATATCACACACTGCGAGGTTTTGGAATGAATGCTGCCTTTCTCCTGATTGGCGTTGTCATCGTCATCTGTATCCTGTTGGACCGCTTTCTGGAAAAGCTGCCCATCCCTCCCCTGCTGTTCTTTATCGCCCTGGGCATGTGCTTCGGGGAGAACGGCCTGCTGCGCATCCCCTTTGACGACTACGAGGCCGTCAACCTGATCTGCTCGGCCAGCCTGGTGTTCATCATGTTCTACGGCGGCTTCGGCACCAACCTGAAGGCAGCCCGGCCGGTGGCGGCTCCGGCAGTGGTGCTGTCCACCCTGGGCGTGGCGGGCACCGCCGGGGCGGTGGGCCTCTTCGCCCACTTCGCCCTCAAGCTGCCCTGGCTGGAGAGTCTGCTCATCGGCTCGGTGGTCTCCTCCACCGACGCGGCCACCGTGTTCAACATCCTCCGGTCCAAGAAACTGGCCCTCAAGAACCACACCGACTCCCTGCTGGAGGTGGAGTCGGGCTCCAACGACCCCATGTCCTACATGCTGACCACCGTCCTCATCGCCCTCATGTCCGGGCAGCAGGTGTCCATCCCCCTGCTGCTGGCCCAGCAGCTGGTGCTGGGAGCCGCCGCCGGGCTGCTGGTGGGCCGTCTGGCGGTGTGGCTCCTGGGCAAAAACCTGTTTACCTCCCAGCAGAGCCGCACCGTGTTCCTCTTCGGCGTGGTGCTTCTCGCCTACGCCCTGCCCGCCATGTGGGGCGGAAACGGATACCTGAGCGTGTACCTGTGCGGCATTATGCTGGGCAACGCCAGAATGGCCCAAAAAAAGTACCTGGTCCACTTCTTCGACGTGGTCACCGGTGTGGCCCAGGTGATCATTTTCTTCCTGCTGGGCTTGCTGGTGACGCCGGTGGAGCTGCCCCAGGTGCTGCTGCCCGCTTTGGCCGTCATGCTCTTCCTTACGGTTGCTGCGCGGCCCCTGGTGACCAGTGCGCTGCTGCTGCCCTTCCGTCCTTCGCTGGGACAGGTGGGGGTGGTATCCTGGGCCGGTCTGCGGGGCGCGGCCTCCATCGTGTTTGCCATCTCGGCGGTACTCAGCGGCGTTGAGACAACCTATAACCTCTACAACCTGGTGTTCTGCATTGTCCTGCTGTCCATGCTCATCCAGGGCACCCTGCTGCCCCGGGTGGCGGGCAAGCTGTCCATGATTGACGAGCAGGGGGACATCAGCAAGACCTTCACCGACTACCAGGAGGAGCGGGATATCAGCTTTATCAAAATCCACCTGGAACCCGGCCACCCCTGGCGGGGCAGGACGCTGCGGGAGCTGATGCCCCTGAAGGACCTGCTGATTGTCATGGTGGTCCGGGGGGAGGACACCATTGTGCCCAACGGGGACACCAGGCTGGAGGAGGGGGACCTGCTGGTGCTGGCGGCCTATCCCTTTGAGGAGCGGGAGAATCTGAGCCTGAGTGAGCTGACGGTGAAGCGTGGCCACCGGCTGGCAAACCGGACCCTGGCGGACATTGCCTCCGCCCCCAACGGCCCCAAGTACCTCATTGTACTTATCCAGCGTGGGCAGGAGACGGTGATTCCCACGGGGAGCACGGTCATTCTGCCCGGAGATGTGCTGATTCTGGCCCAGTCGGAGGGCGCCAAGCCCAGAGCCCAGGCCGGAGCGGCAGAAGAATAGGACGCCGGGCGAAAGGCCCGGGAAAAGGAAAGGAGGACCCAGCATGAAGAGAAGAACTGTCCTGCCCATCCGGGCGGCCTGCGCCGCAGCTCTGGTGCTGGTGCTGGCCGCCGCGGCCCTGATGCTCTTCCCCGGCAGCGTCACCATGACCTTTGCCGCGGGGCCGGATGAGGTGACCTACCGGACCTGTTCCTGGTTTGATGACACGGTGTGGGGGTACGGCCTGTTCCTGGTCCCCCTGGCCGGGGTGCTGGCCGTGGGTTCCCTCTCCGGCCTGGCGGCGGCGCTGGGCAAGAGCGGCGCCTTCCCCGGCACGGCCTGGGGCTTCCTCATGGCCGCCGGGTGTCTGTCCCTCATCCCCCTGTGGCTGGGTCTGACCCCAGAAGGCCCCAACTGGCTGTCCATCCTCATCACCTTGTTCCTGTGGGCGGCGGCGGGGCTGCTGTGGCTGGCCCGTCCAAAGGCAAAATAGCATGAAAAAAGTCCCTCCGGCTGAGCCGGAGGGACTTTTTTGTTTACTTGAACACCCAGAACTTGTTCATCAGGTAATTGTAGAACATGGTGACGCAGGTGTTGGGGATTTTGGCGGCCAGGGGGATGAGCCCGGCGGGAATGACCGCCGCAAAGGCGGGCAGCTTGAAGAAGGACATGAAGATGGACAGGCCGATGGAGGAGATGATGAGGAATCCGCAGCTGGTCACCACGTACCGGCCCACCTCACGGCGGGTGAGGGGCTCCTTCTTCTGAAACGTCCAGAACTTGTTCCAGATAAAGCTGTGGATGTTGGCCACCACATAGGAGATGGCGTTGGAGATATAGGGGCCTGCCACGATGGTCACGCCCAGCAGCACCACGGTGGGGCCGCTCTTGATGACAAACCGGTTGAGCAGGTAGAACACCACAAAGTCCACCAGGGTGTTGAGCACGCCGATGAGGCCGAATTTGATAAACCGCTTCAGGTCAAAGACCTCAATAAGATGGAGAATTTTTTCTTTCATGATTCACCTTAGCTGTCGGCGGGCATCAGGCTGCCGGCTCCGTTTTCTTCTTGGGCGACGGCCAGTACGGTGCCGCCTGCCGTCTGGATTTCATAGGTGCCCTCCCCAGCGGGCACAGCCATCACCGACTGGACGGTGCCCGTCCTGGCGTCGTACCACAGCAGGGCGCCGAACTCGGTAAGGCTGCCGGTGTACCGTCCGCCCATGGGCACGGGGGTGGCGGCGGGGAAATAGGGGTTGTCGGCGGCACAGGACAGCAGGCCGGCCAGGGCCCAGGTGCTCTCGGTGGCGCCGTGGATGTGTTCATGGTAGAGGAAGTTCTGCTCGCTCAGGTAGTTGGGCTCCAGGTTGAGGACGGCGATGGTGCCCTCGTCTCCCTCCACGGCGGACACAATGGCCCGGGCGGCCCGCTGGTCGGCCTGGGTGGTGGCACGGTAGTCGTGGAGCTCACTGACCGCCGCCACGGAGAACACCACTGCGCAGGCGGCGCACACCGCCCCGGTAACAACGCCCCGGACAGAGCATTTGGTCAGCAGCATGCTCCACACCGCGTCCAGGAACAGGGCGATGCCGCAGAAGGAGAATACCGTGTTCCGCAGGGCCACCGACGGGTTGGATAGCACGAAGAACAGCGTCACCGGCGCCAGGGCCATGAGGAAGCCCACCAGCAGCGCCCAGGGTCTGGGCAGGGCGGCCTCTCCTGTGGGCCGCTGGGCGGTGAAGCGCCGGGCAAACAGGAACAGCACCACGCACAGGGCAATAAGCACCAGCACCCACAGAATGTTGAAGTTCTCGACGATGCACATGATTCCCCGGCGGAAGCCCCGGAAGAGGGTCTTGTACCCGCCGATGAGGAAGGACTCGCCGGTCTGACCGGCAGCGGAGAAGAACACCTTGTCCCACCCCTCCTGCCAGGGCAGGGTCAGCTTCAGGCGGCTGCCCAGCTGTCCGGTGGAGGTGGAGAAGTATCCGGTGAATGCGAAGTAGATGCCCGCATTGACAAAGGTGAGCAGGGAGAAGAGGCTCTTCTTTCGGTTGCCCCGGAAAAACTCGATGATACCCACCAGCAGCACCCCGGTCACCGACAGCACCAGACCCTGCTCGTAGAAGCAGAAGGAGATGAGCTGAGTGACAAAGTACAGGGGCAGCCAGAAAACCCTGCCGGTCCGGCACCACTTCTGGAACAGGTACATGGCCAGGGCCACGAAGAACAGGGAGGGCACCACCCGGTTGGAGGCGGAAATCCAATAGGTTCCCTCCATGCCCAGAGGCAGCAGGGCGTACACCACCAGGAACAGATACCCGGTGCCGAAGTACTCTCCCCACACCCGGTGGAACAGGCAGGCCGAGGCGGCGTACATGGCGGAGATGAGGGCCACCGCCGCCATGAGGAAGGGCCAGAAATTGGACCAGAAGAAGTAGTCCATCACCGAGGCCAGAGGCCGGGAGGACAGCAGGCCCATGTCCAGAATGACCGCCTTGGCGGAGTAGTAGGCGGCCTGGTTGTGGAGCTGGATGTAGTCGTCCAGCTGGGGGTAGTAGGTGAAGCCGTAGTAGCAGAAGCGGAGCAGCACCAGGGCGAAGATCAGGGCAAAGACCAGCCAGGGCCGCTCCCTGTGGAACAGGCGCCCCCTCATGAGCGCCCCACCAGCCGCCGGATGCGGAAGATATCCCGGAACATGCGGGCGCTGTCCCGGAGGATGTTGACCTTGGACTCCCTGTGGTTCACCACGTGGACCGCCTCCTGGTCCACCTTCAGGCCCAGCTTCCGGGCCCGGAGGAGCACCTCAAAGTCAAAGGCGAAGCCGTCGGTGGAGCAGCGGGAGAAGATGGCCTGGGCGGCGTCATGGCGGTAGCCCTTGATGCCGCACTGGGTATCGTAGGGCAGGCCGGAGAAGAGCCGCACCAGCACGCCGAAGACCTTGGAGGTCAGCAGACGGATGGGGGGATAGCCCTGGTAGCCTAGAGCGTCCAGCCGCCGGGAGCCGATGCACAGGTCAGCCCCTGCCGCCAGCTTGTCCAGCATGGGCGGGATGTTCTCCAGGCCGTAGGCCAGGTCGGCGTCGGTGCAGAACACGTAGTCGCCCCTGGCCTCCAGCATGCCCACCCGGACGGCCTTGCCCTTGCCGCCGTTGGGGTGGTAGCCGGTGAGGCGGACGTGGCTGTCGGCAAAGGAGCGGACCAGATCGGCCATATTGTCCGTGCTGCCGTCGTCCACAATGAGCAGCTCATAGTCCGGGTCCATGTCCGCCAGCCGTGCCGTGACGGTGCGGAGGGTGGCCTCAATGATGCTGCTCTCATTATAGGCGGGGATCACCAGTGAAAGCTTCAATCTCCCGCGCCTCCTTCCTGATATTCATACGATTACAGGGTAACATTGTATCCGCTCCCACCGGGAATGTCAAGGAACATAGCCGCCAATATCCGTTGCATATTTTCTTTGTATATGATACACTATGGACCGAATACGGGAGAAAAATCAGAATTTCTCTGTGGATTTAGGGTCGCGTCCCCCGGGCCGGGCGGGCGTTGGGGCTGAAAGGATTCTTTTCGCCTTGTGGGGACCTTGAATCAGTGCGAAAAGAAAGGAATATCAGCATGGAAATCAACGGCGAACAGGTAAATGAGGTTGTGAACTACGCGGACCTGGGCCTCTCGGCCGAGGTGATGAAGGCCATCGACAAGAAGGGCTACGTCCGGGCCACCCCGGTCCAGGCGGGCGCCATCCCCTACTTCATGGAGTGGAAGGACGTCATCGCCAAGGCTCCCACCGGCACGGGCAAGACCTTTGCCTTCGGCATCCCCATGGTGGAGCACATCGACCCGGAGAGCGACGCAGTGCAGGCCCTGGTGCTGGCCCCCACCCGTGAGCTGGCCCTCCAGATTCAGGACGAGCTGCGGGACCTGTGTGAGTTCAAGGAGGGTGTGCGCTCGGTGTGCCTCTACGGCGGCGCCCCCATTGAGAAGCAGATTACCACCCTGAAAAAGCACCCCCAGATTGTGGTGGCCACCCCCGGCCGCCTCATGGACCACATGAAGCGGCGCACGGTGAAGCTGGACAAGGTGGAGACCGTGGTGCTGGACGAGGCCGACCGGATGCTGGACATGGGCTTCATCCATGACGTGACCCGGATTCTGGACCAGATCAAGTCCCGGAAAAACCTGGGTCTCTTCTCCGCCACCATCTCCCGTGAGGTGATGGATATCTCCTGGGTGTACCAGCGTGACCCGGTGGAGATTGTGGTGCGGCCCGACGAGGAGAACAAGCCGGACATCCAGCAGTACCGCATCGACCTGGAGGGCCGGGGGGACAAGCTGGAGACCATGGTGGCCCTGCTTACCCACGGCGGATACGAGCGGGCCATCGCCTTCTGCAACACCAAGAACATGACCGACCGGCTCTCCGGCCTGCTCCAGATGAAGGGCATCACCGCCCAGGCCATCCACGGCGACATCCAGCAGCGCATCCGGGAAAAGACCCTCCAGGCCTTCCGGGAGGGCAAGATGCGGGTGCTGGTGGCCACCGACGTGGCCGCCCGGGGCCTGGATATCGACGACGTGGACGTGGTGTTCAACTACGACGTGCCCGACGAGATTGAGTACTACATCCACCGCATCGGCCGTACCGGCCGTGCCAAGCGCCACGGCGTGGCCTACTCCCTGGTGGTGGGCATCACCGAGCAGATGAAGATGGAGCAGATCGCCAAGAACACCAAGGCGGATATCACCGTCCTCAAGTACGACAAGGACGGCTGCCTCCTTCCCGCTGACGGCAGCCCCGTCCAGGACCCCAGAAAATAAAGGCAGAAAAAGCCCGGCGCGAAGCAGTTCGCGCCGGGCCATTTGACTTGCCTACGGAGAGAGCATCACAATTTTAAAGCGGGTTTCAAATGTTGTTACAGGCTCGTAATACACAAGATTATGCGCGGTGACCCGGATGGGCTGACCGGCCTTCAGCTCCACGCCTTCGGTCAGGTCCAGCTTCCGACCGTCCCCGTCGGTGATTCTGGTGTCTTGCCTGATGCAGAGACTCTGTTCTTCTCCGTCCTCCCTCAGGATAGAAAGGTACTCCAGATTCTCATCCACCAGAAGAAGCGTGTCCTCCTTCACCACAGCGTCAAAGGTGACGGCCTCAAACCAGCCCGGAGGGAGCAAAAACGTTACGGCGGCGGACGCCAGCAGCAGGACAGCCACAGCGAGGAGCACAAACAGTTCCTTGGAAAACCGTATCTTCATACCGGAACTCCTTTCTGGCACGGAGGCACGTTGTTTCAGGGCGTTTCTTCAAATATATTATACAGAAAACATGGGAAAGTGTAAATCTTTTGCCTGATTTTATATCTCCTGAATTGAGTTTACGGAGAATTTTGAGAGGAGTGCTGCGCAATGGAAAAGGAAATTATTCGCTCCTGCGCCGACTGCGGTGTGGCGGGCTGCAAGCGTCAGACCCCGGAGGGGCGCCCCCCCTTCTGCCTGACCGAGCACATGGATCAGCAGGCCATGGACGAGGCCATGGAGGCCTACCACGAAGAGGTCAACCACAAGGTCATGACCACGGCGGCCGACGTGGAGTATGAGGGCTACTGCCACTGGACCCGCATCCAGGAGATTGTGGAGTTTGCCAAGCGGATGGGCTATCACAAGCTGGGCATCGCCACCTGTGTGGGCCTGCTCCACGAGGCCCGGATTGCCGCGAAAATCCTCCGCAGCCACGGCTTTGAGGTGTACGGCGCGGCCTGCAAGGCGGGCGCAGTGCGCAAGACGGCGGTGGGCATTGACCCCAAGTGCGAGTCCATCGGCGCCAACATGTGCAACCCCATTCTCCAGGCCAAGCTGCTCAACAGGCAGGGCACGGAGCTGAACATTGTGGTGGGCCTGTGCGTGGGCCACGACAGCCTGTTCTACAAGTACTCCGACGCCCTGTGCACCACCCTGGTGACCAAGGACCGGGTCACCGGCCACAACCCCGCCGCCGCACTGTACACGGCGGAGTCCTACTACAAGAGCCTCTACGGCCCTGAAAAGGAGTAAACGACAGAACCCCCGCTCCGGAAGCTCCGGAGCGGGGGTTTTCTGTATCTTCGGTTTTATGCGGGCCGGATGACCAGCTCCTTGATGAGGCCGGTGGAGGAGTCGTAGCTCTCGATGTTGGCCACGGCGTGGTTGATGATGCCGCCGTAGTTGATGTAGAAGTTGACGGTGCGCTCGTCCACGATGCGGGGGCTGGACACGGACAGACCGCCCAGAATGAACTTGTTGTGGTAGAACATGTCCATGGCACGGCGGCCGTAGACGAAGAAGTTGGGCGTACCCTCGGGCGTGCAGTAGTCAAACAGCCGGCACTGGCTGGCAAAGCACTGGGACATGGCCTTGTAGTCCTTTTTCTCCATGGCGTGGATGAAATCCGCAATCAGCATATCAGTAAACCCCCTCTTAATAGACCTTTTCGGAATTGAGCAGCGCGTCGGTGCCGCCGTCCACAAAGAGCACCACGCCGTTGATGCCGTGGGCCAGAGGCGAGGAGAGGAAGATGATGGCGTTGGCGATGTCCTCGGGGCTCATCAGCGGGTCGTTGGTGCCGTAGTTAATGGGCACGGGCAGGGCCTCCACCGCCACCATGTGCTGGGGCGTCAGCTTGGCGGTCATGGCGGTGCGCACGTTGCCGGGCGCCACCGCGTTGATGCGCACGCCGTGGGCACCCCAGTCGGCGCTCATGCGGCGGGCCCAGCGGGCCAGGGCGTACTTGGTGGCGGCGTAGAAGGAGTGGGCGGTCTTGGGGTCGTAGTCCTTTACCAGGGCCAGGATGCGCTCCTCGTCAGCCTGGTTGTTCAGCATACCGACCACGTCCATGCGGGCGGCGCCCTGGGCCAGGGTGTTGGAGGAGGTGACCACGCAGGAGCCGCGCTTCTTCTGGAGCAGCTCCAGGGCGCCGGAGGCCATGGCGGTGGCGCCGAAGTAGTTCAGGGAGATGATGAGGGGGATGTTGCCGCTGGCGGCAGACACGCCTGCGTTGCAGATCATGGCGTCAATGCCGTCGGGGTAGCGGTCGTACAGCTCCCGCAGGGCGGAGTCCCGGCCCTCCTTGGTGGCCAGGTTGGCGGAGATGTCGCCGTCCTTCAGGTCGATGTTGACGGTCTCGTGTCCCTGCTCCTTCAGCTTGGACACGATCTGGGCTCCGATACCGCTGGAGCCGCCGGTTACCACGTAAATACCCATGTTCAACGCCTCACTCTTTCATATTTTGCCGGTTCGGTGGGTGGATGGTTTTATATGAAAATCCTTCCACCTGTTCTTGATTTGAGTATACATGTCTTTCAGAAAAAGTCAACACCTGTTCAATAAGTTTATTTTTTAACTTATAATTGAGAAAAATTAGACAATTTAAAACAAAAAAGTGATATATGTGATAGATATTTCACAAACGAAAAAGCAGGGCCGCGGGCGGGGTCCGGAGCGCCTGACTGCGGGCAAAAACAGCGTCCCCCTGGGACCCGTTTTGCGGGTCCCAGGGGGACGCTGAATCATAGTACGATTGATGGCCTGTAAGGCCGCACACCCACCAGTGCTTACTCTGCCTCCAGATACAGCAGACACAGGGCCATGGTGTTCTTCATACCTTCCCAATGCGTGCGCTCCATGCCGTGGGAGGCGTGGACGCCGGGGCCGATGAGGGCAGCACGCACGTCGGCGCCCGCACGCCAGGCCACGGTGGCATCCGAGCTGTAATGGGGGTAGATATCCACGGCGTAGTCCAGCCCGTTGTCCCGGGCCAGATTCATCAGCCGGGTGGTCATGCCGTAGTCGTAGGGCCCGCCGCTGTCCTTGGCGCAGATGGACACCTGGTACTCGGTGCAGGTCAGGTCCAGGCCCACACAGCCCATGTCCACGATGAGCAGCTCATCCAGGTCGCGGGGGATGGTGGCGCCGCCGTGGCCCACCTCCTCGTGGACGGAGAAGATGAGTCGGGTGTCATACATGGGCTTCAGGCCCTTGTCGCTGAGTACCTGCATCAGGGTGAGCAGACAGGCGGCGGAGCCCTTGTCGTCGATAAAGCGGGACTTGAGGAAGCCGCTGCCGGTCACCACGGTCTTGGGGTCAATGCAGACATAGTCCCCGGCCCGGATGCCCAGAGCCTCCACGTCCTCCCTGGACTTGACCACCTCGTCAATGCGCACGGCCAGACCGTCCTCGTCGCGGGGGCGGGTGGCGGCGTCGTCATAGACGTGGGAGGCGGGGGAGAGGGAGAGGATGGTGCCGGTATAGCTGCGGCCGTCCCGGGTACGGATGGTGCAGTACTCGCCGTCCAGGGTAGGAAGGATGGGGCCGCCCACCCGGGTAATCTTCAGCTGGCCGTCGGCGGTGATGGACCGGACCATCAGGCCCAGAGTGTCCACGTGGGCGCAGAGGGTCACCTTTTTTCCACTTTCCCGGCCGGGAATGTGGACAATCACGTTGCCCTTGTTGGTCATCTCGGTCTCATAGCCCAGCCGGGCGGCAAAGCCGGACAGGAAGGCGGCCGCGGCCTGGGTGAAGCCGCTGGGGCTGTCAATGCACAACAGCTCCTGTGCGTTTTTCATCAACTGACTCTGATATGCGGAAATATCCATTGAAATCAGCTCCTCTGCTGTGATATTCTTACCAGTACAGCATAGCGTTAAGACGCGGAAATTTCAAGTGAGGCGACGTTCCATGGCAGAAGAAAAGACCAATGTGATGCGGGTTCTGGACCAGAAGAAGATCCGCTACACCCCCCACACCTACCCCTACTCCGGCGGCGCAGTGGACGGCCCCAATGTAGCGGCTCTCATCGGCGTGGAGCCGGAGCGGGCCTTCAAGACCCTGGTGACCCGGGGCGCCAGCAAGCAGAACTATGTGTTTGTGGTGCCGGTGATGAAGTCCCTGAACCTGAAGGCGGCGGCCAAGGCGGTGGGGGAGAAGTCCATTGAGATGATCCACCAGGCCGAGCTGCTGCCTCTGACCGGCTATGTCCACGGCGGCTGCTCCCCGGTGGGCATGAAGAAGCAGCTCAAGACCGTCATTGACGACAGCGCCCAGGGCCTGGAGACCATGGTGGTCAGCGCGGGAAAGATCGGCTTCCAGGTGGAGCTCTCTCCCGCTGACCTGGCGGGCCTGGTACGGGCCCGGTTTGCCCCCATCAGCGGCTGAGCGTATTTTGCCCGAAAAAGGAGGCCTGCGGCTGTGCCGCAGGCCTCCTTTTGTCATTTTTCGTTCTTCCGGGCGGTCAGCCGGGCCTTGATCTGCTCCAGAGCCTCGCTGTGGCGGACCGACTTCATGTCGGGGAAGGCCTTGAGCAGGCGCTTTTGGCCGAAGCGGTAGGTGGACAGCAGGGCTTCGTTGGCGGAGCGCAGCTCGGCCAGCGCGGCCTCCCGGCGGCGGAGGGCCTCCTCCCGGGCAGTGCGCAGCTTAGCCTGCTCCTCCTCCCGCTGGGCCCGGCGCTCTCCGGCGGACTCCTTCAGGGCCTCCCCCTTCTCGGAGACGGCCAGGGTGGTGTCTGCCAGCCGCTCGCCCAGGCTGTCCGACACCTCGTGGATTTTGGCGGCCAGCTCCTCCAGCTGCCGCAGGCGCTTGTTCAGGCCCACCACCGTGGCCACGGTGGCCGCCAGGTCGGCCAGGGCCAGGACGGTGAACACCGCCAGCAGCACCACCCCCAGGGTGTGGGGGATGGCAGCCACAAAGCCCGCCACCATGGGGTGGATGACGTCCATAATCAACAGGCAGGCCAGGCCCCACATGAGGGAGAAGAGGAGGCATACGTATCCGTTCAGGTTAAAGGGCATTCTGGAGTAGTCCCACCACTTCTGGTGAAAGGCCTTCTCCAGCACAAAGCCGGTGAGCCACTCCAGGGCGGTGGTGAGGAGCACCGAGCACAAAAAGAGAAGGAATACATTCTCCTTCACCGGCGTAAGCAGGCCCACCACCAGCACCACGCCGAAGCCGTAGATGGGACAGAGGGGGCCGTTGAGGAAGCCCCGGTTGACAAATTTCCCCGACTTGCCCGCCGCAAAGCACACCTCGCAGCACCAGCCCAGGAAGGCGTAGAGGAAAAAGTACCATATGTATTCATAGCAGATGTCCCAGGACATATTGTTCCTACTTTCCCCGGGGCACCGCCCGGCAAAAATTTTTTCGCCCGATTTTCCTTTTTCGGGAACCTTTGGTTTTTTTCTTCGTCTATATGGCTGTGAAACGGGACGGCGCGTCCCTGATAACAACGCAAAGGAGCATTACGAGAATGAAAAAAGCTGCCGCTCTGGGCCTGTCCCTGGCCCTCACCGCATCCATGACCCTGCCCGCTCTGGCCGTGGAGGTCGTTCCCATCTCCGCCAAGGTGGGCTATGACACCGCCATCACCCTCAACGGCAAGGAGCTGGACACCAGCGCCATCCCCGCCGTGGACGGCGAGGGCCTGATCCCCATGCGCCTGGTGGCCGAGAACGACTACGGCTCCGCCAGCTGGTTCCCCGAGGACAACACCGGCTGGTTCTACCTGGACGGCGGCAACATCACCATCAACTTCGCCGACAACAGCGTCACCGTGGGCGACGAGCTGGTGAAGGGCAAGGCTGAGGTTGTGGACGGCGTGACCTTCCTGTCCGCCAGCGTGCTGGAGCTCTTTGAGGGCTACGACGTGACCGAGGCCGAGGACGGCTCCCTCACCATCACCACCCCCAACGGCGATCCCTTCGTCCAGGGCGCCTACGCCATCCGTGAGGCCGCCGGCGTGACCATGGGTATGAAGACCGGCATGGACGTGCTGGTGGAGAACTACGGCGTGCCCGAGGGCGCACTGGAGGAGGCCGTGGCCTTCTTCCCCATGATCACCTCTCCCGACACCATCATCCTGGGCAAGCTGGCCGGGGGCGCCGATGTGGAGGCCGTGAAGGCCGCCTTTGAGACCTACCGTCAGAACCAGGAGGACACCTTCTCCTGGTACCTGAGCCAGAACCTGCCCAAGGTGCAGAACGCCCGCACCGTGGTGGACGGCGACTACATCCTCTTCGTCATCGCTGAGGACCCCGACGCCGCCGAGGAGGCCTTCCACACCTTCGTGGCCGCCCAGAACGCCTGATTTCTCTCCTCTCCTGACTCTGCCCCCGCCGGTTATCAACACCGGCGGGGGCATTTTTTTGCTGTTTTTTACTTCTCGCTGAGCAGCGCCATAAACTCCTCGCCGGTGATGGTCTCCTTCTCCAGCAGGTAGGCGGCCAGCTTGTGGAGCTGGTCCTCGTGCTCCCTGAGCAGACGGCGGGCCTTGTCGTGGGCGTTCTTCACCGTCTCCACCACCAGGGCGTCCACCCGGGAGGCGGTGTCCGCCGCGCAGGCCAGAGAGGTGTCGCCCCCCAGGTACTGGTTCTGCACCGTCTCCAGGGCCACCATGTCAAACTCGTCGGTCATGCCGTACCGGGTCACCATGGCCCGGGACAGCTTGGTGGCCTGCTCGATGTCGTTGGACGCGCCGGTGGTCATGTTGTCCGGCCCGAAGACCAGCTCCTCGGCGGCGCGGCCGCCGGTGAGGGTGGCAATCTTGTTGGTCAGCTCGGTGCGGCTCATGAGGGCCTTCTCCCCCTGCTCCACCTGCATGGTGTAGCCCAGCGCGCCGGAGGTGCGGGGGATAATGGTGATCTTGGTCACCGGGGCCGAGTGGGTCTGGAGGGCGGCCACCAGGGCGTGGCCAATCTCGTGGTAGGCCACAATCTTCTTCTCCTCGGGGGAGATAACCGCGTTCTTCCGCTGTGCGCCCGCAATGACGGTCTCCACGCTCTCCTCCAGGTCGGCCTGGGTCACGGTCCTGCGGCCCATGCGCACCGCCCGCAGGGCGCCCTCGTTGACGATGTTGGCCAGCTCAGCGCCCGAAGCGCCCGCGGTGGCCCGGGCGATGGCGTCCCAGTCCACGTCGGCGTCCAGATGGACGTCCCTGCCGTGGACCTTCAGGATGGCGATACGGCCCTGGAGGTCGGGCAGCTCCACTCTCACCCGCCGGTCAAACCGGCCGGGCCGCAGCAGGGCCGGGTCAAGAGACTCGGGCCGGTTGGTGGCCGCCAGCAGCACCACGCCCTTCCGGCCGTCAAAGCCGTCCATCTCGGCCAGCAGCTGGTTCAGGGTCTGCTCCCGCTCGTCGTTGCCGCCCACACCGGCGCCGTCACGCTTCTTGCCGATGGCGTCAATCTCGTCGATGAACACAATACAGGGGGCCTTCTCGTTGGCCTGCTTGAACAGGTCCCGCACCTTGGCCGCGCCCATGCCCACGAACATCTCCACAAACTCCGAGCCGGAGATGGAGAAGAAGGGCACTTTGGCCTCACCGGCCACGGCCTTGGCCAGCAGGGTCTTACCGGTACCCGGAGGGCCCACCAGCAGCACGCCCTTGGGCAGCTTGGCGCCGATGGCGGCGTACTTCTCCGGCTCGTGGAGGAAGTCCACCACCTCCATCAGGGACTCCTTGGCCTCGTCCTGACCGGCCACGTCGGCAAAGGTGACGCCGGTGGCCTTCTCCTCCACGTAGATTTTGGCGCCCGACTTGCCGAAGGTCATGGCGTTGCCCATGCCGCCGCCCATCCGCTTGACCATCCACTTGGAGAGCAGCTCGCCGATGGCGATAAAGAACAGAATGGGCAGCACCCAGGTGACCACAAAGCTGAGCAGGGGGGAGGCCTGGGTGGGGATGGAGGCAGCGAACTGGATATCCGGGTCGCTGCGCAGCTGCTCAAGCAGCCGCTGGCCGTCGTCGGGCCAGACGCCGGTCCTGTAATAGCCCTCCCGGCCGTCGTCGCCCTGGGCAATAAAGACAATCTGTTCCTCTTCCTTTTCCCAGGCCACCTGGCTGACCTGTCCCTCATCCACCATGGTGAGGAACTGGTCATAGCTGACCTCCACCACCTGCTTCTCCATGACCGAGGGGAAGAGCAGGGCGTTGAGCAGCATGACCACCACCATGGCAATGAGATAGTAGAATATCAGGGGTTTTTTCGGGGGTGTGGGCTTGGTGTCCTTCACTTCCTGCATTGCGCTCACTCCTTAATTTGCATGGAATATATTCTTACGCGAAATAAAATACTATTTTTATCTCCTCAATTCAATAAAAAAGTGTGAACAATCCCCGTTTTTTGTGTTACAATATTTCCACTTTGGGCAAAAGAGCGCCGCAGCAGGCCTCCGGCGCCCCGCGTGAGGTGTCAAGCATGACCAAAATACTTTTTGTATGTCACGGCAATATCTGCCGTTCCCCCATGGCGGAATTTCTCTTCCGCCATATGGCAGAGGAGCAGGGGAGAGGGTCGGAATTTTTCGTGGCCTCCGCCGCCACCAGCCGGGAGGAGATAGGCAACGGCGTCCACCCCGGCACCCGGCGGGTGCTCGCCCGGTACGGCATCGACCCGGCGGGCAAGCGGGCCGTCCAGCTCACCGCCCGGGACTACGGCAAATACGACCTGCTGCTGGGGATGGACAGCGCCAATGTGCGCAACATGCTGCGCATTCTGGGGGGCGACCCGGAGGGCAAGGTGTGCCGCCTGCTGGACCTGACCGATCATCCCCGGGACATTGCCGACCCCTGGTACACCGGCAACTTTGACGTGACCAGGGACGACATTCTGGAGGGCTGCACTGCCCTTCTGGCCCGGTACACCGGATAATCATTCCCTTTCCTCCGGCCCTTTGGGGCCGGAGGAAACTTTTTTATACGGTTTTTCTGCCGTTTCCGCAGGCGTGTATTTTTTCTTCCGCTTTCGATTTATTTTTCCTTGTGTTTACATATTTGGTTGCGCCGTACTTTTTCCGGTGCTAAAATGTGATAAATCATCCTGTGTGTGGGATTTACTGCAAAGGAGTTGGTTTTATGGCAAATTTCTGCAGAAATTGCGGGCGGCCCCTGGAAAACGGCCGCTGCCCTGTCTGCGACGGACCGGCAGAGGACCATTTCACGCCCCCTGCTGCTCCCGCGTCCGGCGGAGCCGCCTTTTTCTCCGAGCTGTCGGGCGAGCTGAAGGCCCTCTTCTCCTCCGGGGACCCCTTCCGCATCGCTCCGGCGGCGGGCTTTGCCCTGCTGGCCCTGGTCTGTCTGCTGCGGGCTTTCTTCTCCCTGGCTGACGGCATCTCCTACGGCCTGTATCTGGCCCTCTCCTGGCTGGATCTGATCGGCTGCATCGCCGTGGGTCTGACCGCTGTCGGGCTGGTGAAAAAGGGCACGGCGGCGGGCTGCGGACTGCTGGCCGGCTGCGTGTCCGCCCTGCTGGGGCTTACCGGCGTGCTCAATGTGCTGGGCGTGCTGGTACAGCACTACTTCCCCTTCAGCTACCTGCGGCCCTGTCTGTTTCTCCTGATGCTGGGCCTGGGTCTGGCGGTCAGGGACAACCTGCTCCGCCTGTTCTGCCTGGGCGGCGCCGGTGCGCTGGCTCTCATTATGCTGGTGGAGACCTTCACCGGCCTGCCCTTCCTGCCCCAGCTGGCCCTGTGCTGGTGCTGTCTGTGCGCCGCCCTGGCCGTGGTAAAAAAACAGATCCAGGTGTGACAATCTCATCCGGCCAACGTTATCTCTTGTATAAAAAGAAAAGGGAGGATTCTTACTATGGCTTTTTGTGAAGAATGCGGCAGCCGCATCCCTGACGGCGCTGCCAAGTGCCCCGCCTGCGGCGCGTCTGTGTCCGCCGCCCAGCCCCAGGCCCCCGTCCACGACCAGCAGTCCAACAGCTATGCCCGCCAGAGCGCCCCGTCCTACCGTCCCGCCCCGGGCGGCCGGGTGGACAACCTGGTGCTGGCCGAGAACGAGAAAATCGTGCGGCAGTACCAGTGCAGCAACGTCAAGCAGCCCCGCTGTGTGGGCTACCTGACCGTCACCAACAAGCGCGTCCTCTTCCAGGGCAAGGCGGCCACCAGCCGCATCGCCAAGGAGGTTGTGCTGGACTCTGTCTCCGGCCTGGACTGCTACTACGGCCTGAATGTCAACAGCCTCACCCTCCTTCTGGGCATCATCCTGTTCCTGGGCAGCCTGTTCATGATCGCAGGCGACGGTGATATGATGCCCGTGGGCCTGCTGGGCATCCTCCTGGGCGTGGTCCTGATCGCCCTCTCCTTCCAGAAGAGCTTCTTCCTGTCCATCTTCTCCTCCAAGGCCAACGGCTCGCCCATCAGCATCGGCGCGGGCGCCCGCTCCCTGGCCGGCAACGGCGCCCTCTACTCCCTGGTCAGCGCCCCCACCGCCGACACCGACCGCATGCTCAACGAGCTGGGCGCCCTGGTGCAGGACCTCCAGACCCTGGGCGACCACGCCATCGAGAAGTGGAGCAAGTAACCGCTCCCCAGCCCCTTCCGCTCCGGCCTGACGGGCGGCCGCGCAGTGCCGCGGCCGCCCGCTTTGTTATATATCCAGATTTTTTAACAGGAGGTAATCATTATGCTGCTCTCTTCCCTTGCCGCCCAGCTGATCACCCGTGAGTTGGCCGCCCCCGCCCAGGGCTGGGCCTGGGCCTGGCGCATCCAGAACGAATACCCCGCCCCCCTCCGCGAGGCCGCTGAGGCCTGGGTGGAGAACCGTCCCCTGCCCAATCCCCAGGGGGGCGGCTGCTCTCTGGAGGAGGTCATGGAGGCCACCGGCGCCACCGCCCCCCAGGCCCTGGAGCTGCTCTATGTGCTGGAGCGCAGCCCCTCCGACGGGCTGACCCTGCTGGCCCGCTGCACCCGCCGGGACCGCCTCCGCTGACGGAGGTGTGCCATGGGATGGTTTTCCAATCTCTTCCGCCGGGAACAGACCCAGGCGGAACAGGCCCAGGCAGACCAATACCAGCAGCTCTTCTCCTCCTTTGACCGCGCCAGCATGCTTAACGCCACCCCGGAGCAGCTCTCCGCCAACCGGGCCCAGCTCCACGACCTCTTTTCCTCCAGGACCTGGAATTCCCTGGACTACGACACCAAATGCCAGGCGGTCCAGGCTCTGGAGAACGACTTTGCCTATCAGCAGGGCCGTCCGGCCAAGACCGTGGAGGTCACCTCCCTGCGGGACGGCTGCTTCGGCGGCTGGAATGCGGGACGGGACACCATCCGCCTCAATGAAAACCTGCTGAAAAGCGGTACCCTGTCCAGCAATCCCAATGCCCAACCCATGCCCGACGCCAACATGCAGATTTTCGACACCGTAGCCCACGAGGGCTACCACGCTTATCAGAGCTATGCCCTGGAGCATCCGGAGGTCCACGCCGACAAGACCCAACTGCGGGAGTGGGCCCTCAACGAGGGCAAGTACTACGGCAACGGGGACAAATATCTCATCCAGCCCCAGGAGCGGGACGCCTGGCAGTACGGGTACAGCTCCACTACCCAGGCCTTCCAGGGCATTGAGGCCCGTAACGGCCCCGAGCCGGAGCTGCCCAAGGCCGAGTATGAAAACAACGCGCTGGCCAGCTCTTACAATGCCGCCCTGGCCCGGGAGCAGCGCCGGGACCCCCAGGTGCTCCAGACCATGGAGAAGGAGATGGAGACCGCCTGCCAGCAGCAGGGCATAAAGTATGACTTCACCGGCCAGAGCCAGACCGCCGCCAACGCCCCCCAGCCCCAGGCACAGGGCGTCCAGCAGGGTCAGGCCCCGCCTGATATGGCGCAGGCGGCAGCCGTCCAGGCTGCGCAGGCTCCGGACGGACAGCTGAGGCAGGATGCCCAGCAGGAACAGACTCAGGCCGAAAACCAGGAGCAAGCTCAGGGCGAAAACCAGGAGCAGGCTCAGGACGAAAACCAGGAGCAGGCTCAGGACGAGAGCCAGGAGCAGGCCCAGGATGAAAACCAGGAGCAGGCTCAGGGCGAAAACCAGGAGCAGGCTCAGGACGAGAGCCAGGAGCAGGCCCAGGATGAAAACCAGGAGCAGGCTCAGGACGAGAACCAGGAGCAAGTTCAGGGCGAGAGCCAGGAGCAGGCTCAGGACGAGAGCCAAGAGCAGGCTCAGGGCGAGAGCCAGGAGCAGGCTCAGGACGAGAGCCAGGAGCAGGCTCAGGGCGAGAGCCAGGAGCAGGCTCAGAACGAAAACCAGGAGCAGGCTCAGGACGAAAACCAGGAGCAGGCTCAGGGCGAAAACCAGGAGCAGGCTCAGGACGAAAACCAGGAGCAAGTTCAGGGCGAGAGCCAGGAACAGACTCAGAGGGAAAGCCAGGAGCAAGCCCAGAGCGAAAGCCAGGAGCAAGTTCAGGGCGAAAACCAGGAGCAAGTTCAGGGCGAGAGCCAAGAACAGACTCAGGCCGAGGAACAAGAGCAAGCTCCCCAGGAGGAACAGTCCCAGACCGACGACCTCTCCATGGACCAGGCCGCCGAGCAGACGCCCCAAGAGGAGCAGGCCCAGACCGATGACCTCTCCATGGACCAGGCTGCTGAGCAGACGCCCCAAGAGGAGCAGGCTCAGACCGATGACCTCTCCATGGACCAGGCTGCTGAGCAGACGCCCCAGGAGGAGCAGGCTCAGAGCGACGACCTCTCCATGGACCAGGCCGCCGGGGAGGATGTCTCCGCCGACCAGGGTCAGGACAGCTCCGCCGGAGAGGAGCAGAGCTCCGGCGAGGAGGAGGACCAGTCCCAGGGGTACTCCTATTAATTTTTCATCAGAAGGAGGTTTTTGGTCATGCAGACCTATTCTCAGGAGGTATTCTCCGGCAACCGGCTGTTTGATACCTGCCAGTACCAGGAGAAGGACCCCCACTTCTTTCTCATGGGCCACAACGCCCTGGGAGAGCCCATGCGCATCCCGGTGGGGGAGCAGATGCTCTCCCGGCACCTGCTGCTGCTGGGCGGCATCGGCACGGGCAAATCCAACGCCTTCAACTTCCTCATCCGCAATGTACGCAGCAGCCTGACCGACCGGGACGTGGTCATCATCTTCGACACCAAGGGCGACTTCTACCGGGAGTTCTACCAGCCCGGGGACGTGGTCATCAGCAACGACAGCCGGGCCGACGGCGGCAGCGGTCCCGACTACTGGAACCTGTTCGGTGAGGTGACCATTGACGACCGTGTGGAGGAGAACATTCTGGAGATTGCCAAGAGCTTCTTCTCCGAAAAGCTGGCCCACACCACCCAGCCCTTTTTTCCCAACGCAGCCAAGGACCTGTTCTCCGCCCTGCTGCTCCACATGGTCCGGTCCGACCAGTTCGCCTCCTCCCGCAATAACCAGGCACTCCGCTCCCTGTTTGACACCTTCTCCGTGCCCGCCATGAAGCGCATCCTCCAGTCCCACCAGGACCTGAAGGCCATGACCTCCTACATCGAGGACGAGAAGTCGGGCCAGACCCTGGGCGTGGTGGCCGAGCTGCAGCAGATGGTGCGCGAGATTTTTGTGGGCAACTTCCGCAAAAAGGGCGGCCTGTCCATGCGGCAGCTGGTGCGGCAGAAGGGCGGCCGGGTCATCTTCGTGGAGTACGACCTGGGCATCGGCGCCATGCTGACGCCGGTATACCGGCTGCTCATCGACCTGGCGGTGAAGGAGGCCCTGTGCCGCACCTCCAACGAGGGCAGCGTCTACTTCTTCATCGACGAGTTTCGCCTCCTGCCCCACCTGGAGCACATTGACGATGGCGTCAACTTCGGGCGCAGCCTGGGCGCCAAATTCTTTGTGGGCATCCAGAACATCGACCAGATCGCCGCCGCCTACGGCCAGAACCTGGCCCGCAGCATCCTCTCCGGCTTCGGCACCACCCTGGCCTTCCGGGTCAACGACGCCGGCTCCCGAGAGTACATCAAGGGCCTGTTCGGCCGGAACATCAAGCTCCAGACCTACCTCTCCGCCATCCAGAACCGGGGCGTGTCCGAGCAGATCCGGGAGGGCTTTGTGGTGGAGGACGAGGACATCACCAACCTGCCCGTGGGCCAGGCCATCATCGGCGCGCCGGGCTGCCAGCCCTTCCGCTTCCAGTTCAAGCGGTACGGATAATATCAGCCCCTTTTACAAACCAGCGGCCCCCGCACCGGTCAGACCGGTGCGGGGGCCGCGCTGTTGTTCTGCCGGGGGTTACTCCCCCAGAATCTCTTTGTCGTACGCCTCCCGGACCTTCCCCAGGAGTACAATGAGGTGCACCAGGATGTAGCCCCGCTCCCAGTCAGGGAGGGCCACCACGGACTGCTGTATCTCGTCGGCCACAAAGCAGGCGTTGTCATAGTCGGCTTCATCCTGAATCTCGTCCTGAATCACCTCGTCTACCGGGTCAATCCGCTCGTCGGTCTCCAGCCGGTGGAGGGCCATGCAGAAGTGGGTGAAAAAGGCTCCGGCATTCTCCTCGGTGAGGGTAATGCCGTACCGCTTGGAGAAAAACTCCCGCAGGAGGGCGGCATCCTTTGCGTGCTGGTCGGACAGCATGCCGGCCTGGTGCAGAATCTGAAGGCGCTGATCCAAAGCATCCATAGAAACGGGCTCCTTATTTCAGAATTTCCCCCAGGAAGCTCTTCCCGTTTTCCGGCGCCGGGGCGTGGAAATAGTCGGCTACGGTGGCGCCCACGTCGGAGAGGGTACCGCGGACAGGGAAGGGGCCGGGGCGGACCTGTCCGCCCCGCACCATGAGAGGCACATACTCCCGGGTGTGGTGGGGATGGCCGATGGTGGGGTCGTTGCCGTGGTCAGCCATGACCACCAGAATGTCCTCCGGCGCCAGAGCCTCCAGAATGGGTGTCAGGCCTGCGTCGGCCTCCCGCAGGATGCGGACGTATTCGCCCACATTCTCCCGGTGGCCGCACAGGTCGGTCTCCTGCACATTGGTGCAGATAAAGGCGTTGGGGTTGTCCCGGATGAGCTGCAGGGTCTTTTCCATCACCTCGGGGGTGGGCACGATGGAAAAGCTGTGTCCGGGCTGGGGGTTCTCCACAATGTCGGCCACCTTGCCCACCAGGAACACGTCGGTGCCGTTTTGGGGCAGGATGGTGGCCACCTGGGTGGCGGGGTCCACACCGTAGCCCATGTGGACGCAGTGGTAGTCGTCGTTGTAGACGCCGGAGGCGGGGGCGTTGACGCCGATGAGCCCGGCCTCCGGGTTCTCCTCAATGGCGGCGAGCAGGTTGGGCAGGTGTACCCCCCGGCCGCCGAAGGTGATGACCCGGGAGACAAAGACCTGTCCCCGGACCACCCGTCCGATCTTCAGCACATCCTCAAAAGGGATGTCGTCAATGGCGGCGGTCACGTTCACCGCCTGGCCGGGGTCGCACTCAATGTTGTCGGCCACGGTCACCGCGCCGTTGACCACCAGGAGCCGTCCGCCCTGGGGTCCGGTGTGGACCTGAACCTGGAACCCGGCCTCCTCCAGGGCGGCCTTTGCGGCCTCCAGGCGGATGGCGAAGGGCTCCTCTCTGGGCTTGCGGGGGCGGGTACCCATAATCTCCTGGTGTCCCCAGAAGGTGTCCGCCCCAAAGTGGGTGAGGGCGGCACGGGACCAGGTGGCGGCGGGGCTTTTGTGCATGGTGTCCGTCTCAAAGTCCGCAATGTTCATCAGTCCCAGCGCCTCCAGGTTGGGCAGGCGCAGGCCGGGGGTTGCCTGGGCGATGTGCTTCCAGGTGTGGGCCCCCATATCCGCCGGACGGACCTGGGGTACATCCTCCATGCAGCCAGCCCCAAAGCCGTCCAGAACAATGACAATAAATCTTCCCATAGCTTGGTTACACCTTTCTGTTGCCCAGCGCGTCGTAGACAGCGGTAATTCTGGGCGTGCCGGTGGAGAGGCCCTCCACAAGGGCCATATCGCTGCGGGTAACAAAGATCTGGGTGCGGAAGGACATTACCACCGCATCGCCTACCCGGCAGGGGCGCTCCAGGGTAAAGTGGTAGTCAATACTGTCCATGGTGGGGGCCTCCACCCCCATCAGCTCGGCCTGCTCTCCGGAGCGGCCCACCAGGGCGCCCGACATGTGGCCCCGGCGGTAGTGGCCGCCGCCGTAGCAGTAGCCCTTGCCGTCAAAGTTGTGGGACACCTCGGACAGGTAGACCAGGGCCAGCTGCTCCCCGGAGTGGGTGAGATGCCAGGGGGTGGTGCCGGTCAGGCCGTGACCCGGCTCGGCGTGGGTGCCGCCGGCGGCCGCCACCATGGGGATGGAGCGGGCGCAGGAGGTGGAGGGCACGTTCACCTGCTCAATGGGGAAGCCCATGCCCCGCAGCAGCTCCGCCGCCTTGACGACGGTGCCGGCGTTGGGGGTGGGGGCAATGTCCTGCGCGGCCTCGTCATAGAGGAAGCAGGGGAAGGCGCACACACCCGCCAGGCGGATGTTGGGCAGCTTGGCCAGCTCCTCCGCGGCGGCGGCCAGGTCCTCCAGGGGGAAGCCCGCCAGCTGGCCGGAGTAGAGCATATCCTCCTTGCCCACCACACGGAGCATGACATCCTGCACCATGCCCCGCTCTGCTGCCAGGGCGGAGATGGTCCGGGCCTTGTCCACGGAGTAGATGGTGATGATCTGGGGCCGGGCGTCCAGCAGGGTGGGGAGGGCGCCGTCGGGAATCTGGACCAGATGGCCGATATTGCCCAGAGGGATGCCGTGCTGCTTGTAGCACAGGGCCTCCCGGGCCTCCACGGCCACCGCGCCGGAGAAGCCCAGGTCGGTCAGCCTGCGGGCCACCTCCGGATTGCTCCCCAGCTGTTTGAGCATAAAGTAGAGGGACACGCCGTTTTTGCCCGCCGCGTCCAGCATCATCCGGGCGTTAGCGGTGAGGGCGTCCATGTCCAGCAGATAGGTGTTGGGCAGCAGCTCACCCCGGCGGTGGGCAGAGAAGGCGAAATCCACCAGGGGCCGGTTGTTTTCCAGAGCCTTTTGGAGAAACATCCGTTAATCCTCCTTCCCGACCTGTGCCAGCGCCTCCCTCAGGATGCGGATGACAGTGTCCGCGCCGCTGCGCAGGGGGTTGATGCGGATCATACGGTGCTCCAGAGTGGGGTCCTGGGCCCGGAAGGTGCCGCTGACGCGGTAAATCATGGGTGCGAACTCATAGATGGACTCGCAGCCCACGGGGTGGGAGGCGGCGCCCAGGCTGGGGGTCACCTTCAGCACCTGGGCGGCGCAGTCGGTGTCGAACTCCACCAGCAGCACCTTGCTCTGGGCGTTGGCCAGGAAGGCCCGCTTGACGCCGGGCACCTCGCCGGCGTTGAGCCGGACCACCAGCTCCTCATTGACTTCGGACTGGACGGCCAGGGCCACGGGGGCGTAGATGAGGCCCCGCAGCACCGCCATGGCCTGATAGCCCTGGATCTGGCTGCCGCCGGAGTACTGGCATTTCTCCACCCGGTCCACATACTTCTTTTTGCCGATGACCACGCCCACGCCCTCGGGACCCAGGGTCTTGAAGCAGGAGAAGGAGGCCAGATCGGCGCCTGCCTGGCAGCCAATCTTCTTCACCTTCAGGGCGGCGTAGTTGTCGTCGGTGACCACGGGCACGTCGGGCAGGAGGGACTTAATCTGGGTGATGACGGTCTCCAGGTCATAGCGGTCGTCAATTTTCTGCCGGGTGTGCTGCACCAGCACGCCCTTGATCTCGTCCTTATGGGCGGCAATGACGGCGGCAATGGAGGCCGGGTCGTTGTAGTCGGCGCGGATGGACCGCAGGCTCATGCTCTCCACCGACGCCTGGGTGGTGGGGTAGATGGGCGCCTCGTGGACCAGGATGGCGTCCCCGGGCTTTACGGTGGACATGAGGGCCCAGCGGAGGGCGCCGGTGCCCGAGCCCCAGACCAGCTGGGCACGCTCGGCGCCGAAGACCTCGGCAATGACCTCCTCCACCTTCTTTGTGGTGGTGGGCTTGTTGAGTCCGGGCACCACGCCCAGGTCGCCCAGGGAGAGAACCTCCCGGCCGTCAAAGTGGCGGGTGATAACATCTATAATTTTAAATTGAAGGGCCTTCGCCTCCTCCAGGGAAATGGAGTGGAGGGGATAAGTCGTGACTTCCATAGGCAACTCCTTATGATAATGTCTGCTGAATAAACCGCAAATCGGTTTATTCGCGCGGCGGCAGCCGCGCGATTTCATAAAAACGGCGCAAAGGAGCCGCTTTTATGAAATTCAGCCATTGCCGCAATGCGTAGTCCGCTGGTGCATTGAAATGCATCAGCGGAAGGTGCAGGGGGTGGACCATTTGGTCCAATCCCCTGCACCAGAACAAGGCCATTTGGCCTTGTTCGGTACGCATTATGATATGGCGTAGATACGGCGGGGATTCTCCACCAGCAGGGCATCAAGCCAGGTCTGGCGGAACCCACGGGCCAGGAGGGCAGGTACAAAATTGGTGAGCAGATAGTCGTAGCCCAGCTGCTTCACGTTGGAGACGCGGGTCAGATCCATGGACAGAACAATCTGGGACTGGTAGCCCCGCTCACACAGGGCGGTCAGCCAGTCCATGCGGCCCTGGTCGGGCTGGTAGTTGTTCTTGCCCACCGTGTCAAAGGCGATGTTGACCCCGCTGTCCAGCAGGCGGAGCATGTAGTCCACATCCCCCGAGAGGTCGATGTGGCTCAGCACCACTCTGGACAGGTCCACGCCGTAGGCGCGGAAAATCTCCAGCTGCTCCAGGCCCAGGGTACCCAGCGTGGTGTGGGTGCAGATGGGCGCGCCCGTCTCCCGGTGGGCCATGGACGCGGCCTCAAAGATCTGGCGCTCTATGGGGGCAATCTGCCCCTTGCCGGTGCCGATCTCACCGATGAGTCCCGCCTTCAGCGACGTACCCTCCATACCCTGGGTCAGCTCTTTCACAAACAGGGCGGCCATATCCTCCCTGGACATGGAGTAGCACTCCTTCGGGAGGAAGGGCTCCTTATAATAGCCCGTGCTGTGGATGACCCGCAGGCCCGCCTCGTCGGCCACGCCCTGGGTATAGTCAGGATTGCGGCCCATGCCGCGGCAGGTCTGGTCTACCACAGCCGCCGCGCCTGCGGCGGCCAGCCGCTTCATCTCGCCCAGCACCAGGTCCCGGTCGTCCATTCGGCAGTCGGCGTCGCCCTTCACGCCGGACAGATCGATGGTCAGATGCTCGTGGGCATAGATCGTATTCTTCAAGCAGATCACCTCAGAATCCGCACAGCCAGACCCTGGACGCAGCATCCCCGCCGCCGGAGTGCCTGCTCAGTAGTTGGGGTACCGCTCGTGAGCCACCACCTGGCGCTGCTGCTCCAGAATGGTGTCCACGTCCAGATACTCGTCCAGCACCGCGCGGATGGCGGGGCGCTGGGAGCTCACCACCAGCACGGCGGTGTTCTCGTCGTTGTTGACGAAGTCCAGCCGCCGGTAGTTCAGGTTGGGGCGGTGCTCCAGCACGGTGTCCAGGTTCCACACCGCCGCGTCAATCTCGCCCTGCTCCAAAAGGTTGAAAATCTGGCTGTAATTGATGTGCACCCGTTGGACGGGGGTGTCCCCCACCAGGGTGTCGGTCAGTTCAATGTGGTCCAGGGAGGTGTCGTCCACGCCCACCCGCATGCCGGGGGTGATCTCCGTGGCGTCCTTGTCCCGGAAAATCAGGCTCTGGCCCTTCAGATAGCTCTCAGGGCCGAAGTCCCGCAGGAGTTCTATCTCCATGCCCTGCTCCAGGGCCTTTTTGGCCGACAGGCGGGAGGTGACGGCAAAGTCGTACCGCCCGGCAATCACGGCCTGGATACGCTTTTCCGAGCCGCGCATGTACGCGATGTCCACAGACATGCTGCTGCGCTCGGTGATGGTGTTGAACAGCCCCGTGGCCAGTCCCTCGTAACACTTTGTATAGGGAAGGGGCATAATGCCGGACACATAGCGCACGCCCAGGCACTCCAGGAGCAGTTCCGTCTTTTTCATGGTCAGGATGGTACCCATGTGCCCGTGCTTTTCCAGGGACACGGCCCCCATCTTCTCCAGCGCCGCCATGGCGTTCTGGAGGGTTCCCCGGGAAAACTCCCGGCCCTCGGCAAACTGAGAAAAGGTGGGAATCCGTTCTCCGACCTCAATTTCCAGCAGGCCGCCTGCCAAAAAGGACACCGCCTGGCCGGATTTTTTCATCAGCAGGTCCCTGACCTGCGTGCTTTCTGTCCGTTTCATTGCATTTCCCCCTAACTGGGGCTCTGCCGCACTTTCCCCTCCCGGCCTGGGGCCGGTCATGTATGGAGAAAGCAGCTTTCCGCGCTGTCCCCACGATCGCCCTTTTTCAGGCGGTTAAAGTGCTTTTTTTGATAAGAGCCCACACCGAGATTAACACCGGTGTGGACTCTTGTCAAATATTAGCTAATTACGCAGCCACCGGGAAAAGTCCGATTACATGGAGAATATTTACGATGATGCCCAGCAGGATGGCGCCGATGGGGCCGATGGCCATGGTGGGCACGGGCTTCTTGGCGGACTGGTTGAGGAAGTACAGGCCGAAGATCCAGATGTAGCCCAGGGAGGGAGCGATGGCGTTGGCCGCCAGGCAGCCGCCCAGCAGGAGGGCCAGATCCAGGACCTTGCTCATGGCGGTACGGGTGTTGTCGCCCATCTCCTTCATGCCGGGGAACTTGTCCAGGCCCTTGGCGATGAAGCCCAGGAGGAGAACCTCGATGACCATGATGAGGGCGCCCACCACAAAGGAGCCCACCAGGCCCACAATGCCCATATTGATGAAGAGGATGGCGGGCACGTGCAGGGCCTTGGTACCGGCGGGGCTGTACACGCCGGAGATAATGGCGGTGGTCATGACCAGGGGGATGAAGCCCAGGCAGCGGCCCAGGGACACAATGGCAGCCTCGCTGTAATTACCCTGAGCGGTGAGGGTCAGGGAAGCGGGGCCCTCAGCGATGAGCATCAGGGTGGTGGCCAGGGCCACGATGCCGCCGGCCAGGGCCAGGAAAATGATGTTCTTCTGAATCTTCTTGATGTTGTCGCCGAAAGCGGAGAAGGCGGCAGCGGCGCTGCCCTCCACCTTCTTGCTGTGCATCATGGCGCAGACAACCATGGCGAGGATGGAGAACAGCAGGGCCATGCCGTCGGCGTTCAGGGTGACGGTCACATCACCAATGGTAAAGGTGCCGAAGACCACGGTGATCTGCTTGACCAGCATGGTCAGGGCAAAGACCACGATACCGGTCCAGAAGCCGGACTGATAGGCCACGGCCATGGCGGGGAACACACAGAAGGTGACGATGATCAGGTCGCCCACGGTGGACAGGTTGCCCAGGAAGTCGATGGGCATGAGGGCGAAGATATTGATGATGCCCTGCATGCCGAACATGAGGATGACACCGAACACGGCGCCCACCAGAGCGGAGACCCACTTATAGACGCCCTTGTCGGAGAAGGCCGCGCCGATGATGTCGCAGGCCAGCATGATGGTGTGCACGATGATGATGCCGCCGGCAATGGACGTGGGCAGGCCGAAGCCGATGACCAGTCCGAAGGAAAGGGCAAAGCTGGTGGCAAAGAGGCTCTTGCGGTCCATGGTGCCGTTGAAGTACTGGGGGTACACAGGCCGCATACCGTCGTTGAAGACGGCGATGTTCTGGTTGGCCAGATAGGCACACACAGCGCCCAACAAGGCCATGACGGTAATCGTCAGCGCATTAATTTCAAATACCATGACGTTCTCTCCTTATCACGATCACACATTTGCTTCTCTTTCTGCTTCTCTTACACACTGCGCGAGGGGATTCAGGAATTCGCTTTGAGAATGGCGTCCATGAGGACGGGCAGCTGGCGCTCCACGTTGCCAACCACCATTCCGAAGGCGCGCTTGCCCTCCTGGACCTGGGCACGGATCTCCTCTTCGGTCATGACCTTGCCCGGCGTGCTGATGGAGACGCACAGCTTGGGACCAAGCAGCCCCACGGCCAGGCCCAGTGCGCCGCCGGCTCCTGTGTTGCAGGCGCCCACATAGTACTGCGCCTGTCCGGTCTGGATGGCCAGAGCTCCGTCCAGGTCACTCTTCACGGAGACGGTGACCTTTCCCTGCCCCAGCTGCTCCACCTGTTTGGCAATGGACTGCTTGTCCATCTGCCCGCCCACTACGATGGAAATCATGTTGTGGACCTCCTTGTCACATTCTGAATATACAATATTTTGTACATTCGATGACTATATTGTACGCCATAATATCAGAAAAGTCAACCCGCCCTCTCATTTTTTTGTTCAAAGTGACAGCAGGTGCGAATTGTGTGTAAAAATTTTATAAAATTCTAGTCTATTGAGGAATTTTTACGTAATTTTGTCTCAACTTATTCTTTTTTGCCATGTCGCTTCCAAAATTTTCTGCACTTCTATTTTTTAATTTTTATTCGAGCTTTCAATTTATATAAAATTCGGTTTTATCTTGCTTGACTTTTTTACATTTAGAGCATACAATATGGTTATCCCTCCGAGAGTACAAAAAATTGTATTTTCAATCCAGAATAACGCTCACTTTCCCAGGGCCGCAGCTTGATTTCCCAGAAAGACAGACGGAAGGAGGCATACATGGATTTAAATGCGACCCCGGGCTGACAGACGATGCCGCAACAAGCGGCTCGTTATTTTAAAGCTACCTTTTGGGGAGGTGTTCTGTCGTATCTTAGAAATTCTTGCAGAAATATGCCATTTTAACGGGAATAGAATGGAAGGGGATTTTATATGCGCAAAAAATGGATCAGTACTTTGCTCGCGGCAGCTCTTATGCTGTCAATGGTCCCGGCGGTCCCCGCTTCAGCTGTACAGGCTCAGTCAGCAGGCGGGCCCCTCACTCGCGAAATCGACGAGGGTCTTCAGGCCGCTATCGACGCGGTAGTGGAGCCCTATATCTCCGACTCCTTCAACGCCCGGGCTATCCCCGGCGCTGTGGTGCTGGTTGCCAAGGATGGCAAAATCATTGCCGAGAAGGCCTATGGCTACTCCTACCTGACCGACCCGCCCACTGAGGGCCCCCTGTCCCACCTGAGCGAAGGCGCCCTGGCCGTCAACGCCGCCAGAAATGAGGCCGCCTCCACTGAGCCGGAAAACGGCACCAGAGTGGCTGACCCCGTGCCCATGACCACCGACACCCTCTTTGACCTGGCCTCCATCACCAAGGTCATGGCCACCACACAGGCTGTCATGAAGCTGGTCAGCGAGGGTAAAATCGCCAGCGTAGACGACACTGTGGCCAAGTATATCCCCGAATTTGCCCAGAACGGCAAGGAAAACGTCACCCTCAAGCAGCTGCTCACCCACACCTCCGGCCTCTCCCAGTGGGAGCCCGACTACCTGCTCTTTGAGAATGACAGACAGGCTGTGCTGGACTACTACTGCACGCTGCCTCTGACCTATCCCGGAGGCAAAAACGAGGAGGAGAACAGAGGCAAGTACTCCTACAGCGACATCAACTTCCGTATGCTCGCTTATGTCGTGGAAGCTGTCTCCGGAAAGACCATTGACGAGTACGTCAAGACCGAAATCTATCAGCCTCTGGGCTTGACCCGCACCACCTTCAAGCCGCTGGAGAACGGCTTTACCCAGGACGACTGCGCCGCCACTTCCTGGGGCGACATGTACGAGATGGCCATGGTGGACGAGGTCAACCTGCCCGGCTTCTCCTACGACTGCTCTGCCGAGAACTACGCCGCAGGTCTGCTCAAGCGGGATGCCGGTGAGCTGGGCCACTGGCGGGACTACACCCTCCGCGGCGAGGTCAACGACGGCAACACTGCCCTGGCCAGCGGCGGCGTCTCCGGTGCGGCCGGCCTGTTCTCCACCGCCTCCGACCTGGCCGTGCTGGGCCAGCTCATGCTCAACGGCGGCGTGTACAACGGCGTGCGCATCTACGACGAGTCTGTTGTGGACGAGTTCACCACCCCCCGCCTCACCGAAGAGGACCAGGGCTACGGCTTCAAGCTCTGGTGGGGCTTTATGGGCGATAAGGAGAATGATATCCGTCTGGGCAGTACCTTCGGCCACGACGGCTTCACCGGTACCCAGGTCTGGATGGACAAGGACACCAACATGACCGTGGTGGTCCTCACCAACAAGATGAACGTGGGCTCCGGCATCAGCTACAGCTCCTCCACCGGCCAGTACCGCCCCACCTTCAGCAACACCCTCTCCAATTCCTCCAGCAATCCTGCCATCAGCCCCGCTGTCAGCTATGCCATCTATGACTACTTCGGCGGCCGGGACAACATGCTCTCCTACACCGTCAAGTTTGACTCCAACGGCGGCAGCACCGTGGACCTGCAGCATGTGGAGCCCGGACAGCAGGCGGTTGAGCCTGAAGACCCCACCAGAAGCGGCTATACCTTCGCTGGCTGGTACACCGACAGCGATTTCACCACCCGCTACGACTTCAACACCGAAGTTTCCGGCAATATCACCCTCTACGCCAAGTGGAATGCCCTTTATCTCACTTACGAAATCGACGAGGGGCTTCAGGCCGCTATCGACGCGGTAGTAGAGCCCTATATCTCCGACTCCTTCAACGACCGGGCTATCCCCGGCGCTGTGGTGCTGGTTGCCAAGGATGGCAAAATCATTGCCGAGAAGGCCTATGGCTACTCCTACCTGACCGACCCGCCCACTGAGGGCCCCCTGTCCCACCTGAGCGAAGGCGCCCTGGCCGTCAACGCCGCCAGAAATGAGGCCGCCTCCACTGAGCCGGAAAACGGCACCAGAGTGGCTGACCCCGTGCCCATGACCACCGACACCCTCTTTGACCTGGCCTCCATCACCAAGGTCATGGCCACCACACAGGCTGTCATGAAGCTGGTCAGCGAGGGTAAAATCGCCAGCGTAGACGACACTGTGGCCAAGTATATCCCCGAATTTGCCCAGAACGGCAAGGAAAACGTCACCCTCAAGCAGCTGCTCACCCACACCTCCGGCCTCTCCCAGTGGGAGCCCGACTACCTGCTCTTTGAGAATGACAGACAGGCTGTGCTGGACTACTACTGCACGCTGCCTCTGACCTATCCCGGAGGCAAAAACGAGGAGGAGAACAGAGGCAAGTACTCCTACAGCGACATCAACTTCCGTATGCTCGCTTATGTCGTGGAAGCTGTCTCCGGAAAGACCATTGACGAGTACGTCAAGACCGAAATCTATCAGCCTCTGGGCTTGACCCGCACCACCTTCAAGCCGCTGGAGAACGGCTTTACCCAGGACGACTGCGCCGCCACTTCCTGGGGCGACATGTACGAGATGGCCATGGTGGACGAGGTCAACCTGCCCGGCTTCTCCTACGACTGCTCTGCCGAGAACTACGCCGCAGGTCTGCTCAAGCGGGATGCCGGTGAGCTGGGCCACTGGCGGGACTACACCCTCCGCGGCGAGGTCAACGACGGCAACACTGCCCTGGCCAGCGGCGGCGTCTCCGGTGCGGCCGGCCTGTTCTCCACCGCCTCCGACCTGGCCGTGCTGGGCCAGCTCATGCTCAACGGCGGCGTGTACAACGGCGTGCGCATCTACGACGAGTCTGTTGTGGACGAGTTCACCACCCCCCGCCTCACCGAAGAGGACCAGGGCTACGGCTTCAAGCTCTGGTGGGGCTTTATGGGCGATAAGGAGAATGATATCCGTCTGGGCAGTACCTTCGGCCACGACGGCTTCACCGGTACCCAGGTCTGGATGGACAAGGACACCAACATGACCGTGGTGGTCCTCACCAACAAGATGAACGTGGGCTCCGGCATCAGCTACAGCTCCTCCACCGGCCAGTACCGCCCCACCTTCAGCAACACCCTCTCCAATTCCTCCAGCAATCCTGCCATCAGCCCCGCTGTCAGCTATGCCATCTATGACTACTTCGGCGGCCGGGACAACATGCTCTCCTACACCGTCAAGTTTGACTCCAACGGCGGCAGCACCGTGGACCTGCAGCATGTGGAGCCCGGACAGCAGGCGGTTGAGCCTGAAGACCCCACCAGAAGCGGCTATACCTTCGCTGGCTGGTACACCGACAGCGACTTTACCACCCGCTACGACTTCAACGCTGAAGTTTCCGGCAATATCACCCTCTACGCCAAGTGGGAGAGCGAGTATGTCCCCACTCCCGGCGGCGGCTCTTCCACCACCACTGAGACCGTGAAGAATGAGGACGGGTCCACCACCAAGATCGTCACGGACAAAAAGACCGGCACCGTAACGGAGACTACCACATGGCCGGACGGCACTGTGATTACCACCACTACCCCCAAGGATGGCACCCCTGTCAGCAATGTCACTGTCCCTGCCGGCAAGGACGAGGTCACTGTCACTATCCCCACTGCCGAGCCGCCCACCTCCGGTCAGGTCGCTGTCATTGTAAATGAGGACGGCAGCCGCGAAATTGTCAAGACCTCTGTCGCCACTGAAGACGGCCTGCGTGTCACGCTTACTGAGAGTGCCAAGCTGGAGATCATGGACAACAGCAAGCATTTCTCCGATGTGGACAGCGGAAGCTGGTCGGCCGACGCCATTCAGTTTGTTGCCAGCCGAGAGCTCTTCCAGGGTACCAGCGACAGCATGTTCAGCCCCGCAGGCAGCATGACTCGTGGAATGCTTATGACAGTTCTGGCCCGACTCAGCGGCCAGGACACCACTGGAGGCGAGACCTGGTACTCTGTCGGCATGGAATGGGCCAAGAAGGCAGGCATCTCGGACGGCACTGCCCCTGAGGCGAATGTAACCCGTGAGCAGCTGGCTGTCATGCTCTACCGCTTTGCCGGTGCAGAGGGCGGAGAGGCTGCAGCGCTCACTTCCTTCCCTGATAACAGCACAGTCAGCAGCTGGGCTCAGGATGCCATGGGCTGGGCGGTTCAAAACGGTATTATTACCGGAACCGGTTCCGGCACCCTCAATCCTGCAGGAAATGCCAGCCGGGCTGAGGTTGCTGTAATGCTGCAGCGGTTTATTTCCCTGTAACACTGCTTTTAACTCCAGTATCGTTTCATCCGGACGGGAGGTCTCATGGATCATGAGGCCTCCCGTTTTAACATGGCTGCTTTTTCAGGGCAAAAACAGCAGTATGGCCACTGATTCTTATGGAAAAACGGCAAGCACCGTTCAGATGCTTGCCGTTTTTCCATTTTTCCGTTAAGTAGAGGCCCAGTCACATGAGCGCCCGCTGACTGATAAAACAAGCCGGAGCAAGCGATATGACGCTTGCTCCGGCCATGGCACGCCTGAGGGGATTCGAACCTCCGACCTACCGCTTAGGAGGCGGTCGCTCTATCCTGCTGAGCTACAGGCGCATATGAAATTGTGGGAGAGTGAACGCCTCCCCGCCGGTTTTCCGGCGTCCCGAGCGTTTTGCGAAGCAAAACCTCGATGTCGGGGGAATTCACTTCCCCCGCGCAGATAAAAATCGGGTCCCCAAAACCGGTTTTCCGGTTTTGGGCTGCGGTCGCTCCATCCTGCTGAGCGACTGGCGCATATAAATGTAAAAAACGTACCTTAATCCGTCCTGCCAACCTAGGCTGTCCGGCTGCGCTACGGAGTGTATTTTACCCTATCCCCGCTGCGCTGTCAACTTTGACGGAAAAATCCCCTGTGTTTTTGGGCAAAATATTTTCAAAACAAAAGGCTAAAAAAGTTGCCTTTTTCACCTTTGTACGCTATAATAAGTGGTTGTCTCTGATACTGTATTTGTGAAAGAAAGATTTGAGGTGCATCCCTGTGCAGAACGAAAAATTGCGCAACGTAGCCATCATCGCCCACGTCGACCACGGTAAGACCACCCTGGTGGACGAAATGCTCAAGCAGGGCGGCATTTTCCGTGAGAATCAGGCCCCGGTGGAGCGCGTGATGGACTCCAACGACCTGGAACGTGAGCGGGGCATCACCATTCTGGCCAAGAATACCGCCGTCCACTACAAGGACGTGAAAATCAACATCGTGGACACCCCGGGCCACGCCGACTTCGGCGGCGAGGTGGAGCGTATCCTGAAGATGGTCAACGGCGTCATCCTGCTGGTGGACGCCGCCGAGGGCCCCATGCCCCAGACCCGCTTCGTACTGTCCAAGGCCCTGGAACTGGGCCACCGGGTCATCGTGGTGGTCAACAAGATCGACCGCCCCGACCAGCGCATCCACGAGGTCATGGACGAGGTGCTGGAGCTGCTGCTGGACCTGAACGCCACCGACGAGCAGTTTGAGTCTCCCACCCTGTTCTGCTCCGGCCGCCAGGGCACCGCTTCCTACTCTCCCGACGTGCCCGGCACCGACCTGACCCCCCTCTTCGAGACCATTATCAACTATATCCCCGCCCCCGAGGCGGACACCACCGCCCCCTTCCAGATGCTGGTCAGCTCCATCGACTACAACGAGTTCGTGGGCCGTATCGCCATCGGCCGCATTGAGCGGGGCACCGTGAAGCAGAACCAGGAGATTGTGGTGTGCAACTACCACAACGCCGACCAGGCCCCCAAGAAGGCCAAGGCTACCGCCCTCTACCAGTTTGACGGTCTGGCCAAGGTGCCCGTCACCGAGGCTGACGCCGGCAACATCATCGCCATGAGCGGCATCGGCGACATCACCATCGGCGACACCATCTGCGCTCCCGACTGCGTGGAGCCCATGGAGTTCGTCAAAATCTCCGCTCCCACCATTGAGATGACCTTCTCCGTCAACGACTCCCCCTTCGCCGGCAAGGAGGGCAAGTTCGTCACCTCCCGCCAGCTGCGTGAGCGTCTGTTCCGCGAGACCCTGAAGGACGTGTCCCTCCGGGTCACCGAGACCGACAACACCGACTCCTTCAACGTGGCCGGCCGCGGCGAGATGAGCCTGTCCATCCTCATTGAGACCATGCGCCGTGAAGGCTATGAGTTCCAGGTCTCCCCGCCCCGTGTGCTCTTCCAGGAGATTGACGGCGTCAAGTGCGAGCCTGTGGAGCGCCTGGTGGTGGACGTGCCTGCCGACAACGTGGGCGCGGTCATCGAGAAGATCGGCGCCCGCAAGGGCGACCTGCTGGAGATGAATCCGGTGGGCAGCCGCATGAAGCTGGAGTTCCTGGTGCCCGCCCGGGGCCTGTTCGGCTACCGGAACGAGTTCCTCACCGACACCAAGGGCGAGGGCATCATGGCCAGCGTGTTCGACTCCTACGCCCCCATGAAGGGCGAGATTGCCCGCCGGAACACCGGCTCCCTGGTGTCCTTCGAGACCGGCGAGAGCGTGACCTACGGTCTGTTCAACGCCCAGGAGCGCGGCGTGCTGTTCATCGGCGCGGGCGTGCCCGTCTACGCCGGCATGATCGTGGGCGAGACCCCCAAGCAGGAGGACATCTCCGTCAACGTCTGCAAGAAGAAGCAGCTGACCAACATGCGCGCTTCCGGCTCTGACGACGCCCTCCGCCTGACCCCGCCCCGCCAGCTGTCCCTGGAGCAGTGCCTGGAGTTCCTGGCCGACGACGAGCTGCTGGAGGTCACCCCCGAGAACCTTCGCCTGCGTAAGCGTCTGCTGGACCACGCCGCCCGTATGCGCGAGGCCTCCAAGAAAAAGCAGTAAAAATTTGAAAAGGACGGACACAGCTCCTGTGTCCGTCCTTTTTTCCACCTCAGCCGTTGTGAGGGGTGGAAAACCGTGCTATAATGTATCGCGGCAGCCAGGCCTGTAAGGCCTAGGAATGGGAGCTATGGGAATGGGTAAATGGGTCATGATACTGTCGGCCGCTGTTTTGGCACTCATCTTCTGTGCTGCCGGCGTACTCTTCCGGAAAAAGGACCTCTTTTCCGCTCTGAACCACCCCCTTGCGAAAAAGCATCCCAATATCTCAAAGCGCTTCGGCACAATTATGATATGCTTTGCCCTCATATGGTTTTTTCTCGTTCTTGCGCTGATATCTTCCTGATTCCCGCCCTTTGGGGTCAGAAATCCCCGCACGTCCACACTGAATATCAAAGGAGATTCCGACTATGCCCTATGCCATTCTCGCCGTGGTGCTGGTCATCGCGGACCAGGTGGTCAAGTTCCTCATCCGGTCCAACCTGGAGCTGGGGGAGAGCGTGCCCTTCATCCCCCACGTCCTCAACCTGACCTACTACCAGAACACCGGCGCCGCCTTCTCCCTCTTCCGGGAGCATACCTGGATTCTGGCCCTTATCTCCGCCGTGGTGTCCGTGGCCCTGGTGGTAGTCATGGTCAAGCGGGTGTTCCGCCACCCGGTGGGACAGGTCATCCTGGCCGTCATCCTGGCCGGCGCCGTGGGCAACCTCATCGACCGGGTGCTCTTCGGCTACGTGACCGATATGTTCCAGACCATTTTCATCAACTTCGCCGTGTTCAACGTGGCCGACTGCTGCCTGGTGTGCGGCGTCATCGCCATGATGGTGTACGTGCTCTTCTTCCATGAGAAGCTGGAGAAGGCCCCGGCGGGACAGGAGGCAGGCCATGACGCCGCTGACCCTGAGGGCTGACCGGGCAGGGGAGAGGGTGGACCAGTTCCTCTCCCGGCAGCTGCCCCAGCTGTCCCGCTCGGCGGCCCAGAAGCTGCTGGAGGAGGGGGCCGTCACCCTCAAGGGCCTGCCGGTGAAGAAGAACTACAAGACCAACCAGGGGGATGAGCTGGTGCTCTCCCTGCCCGACCCGGTGGAGGTGGATGTGGTCCCCCAGGACATTCCCCTGGACGTGGTGTACGAGGACGGCGACGTCATTGTCATCAACAAGCCGGTGGGCATGGTGGTCCACCCGGCGGCAGGCCATCCCGACGGCACTTTGGTCAACGCGCTGTTATATCACTGTGGAAAATCACTCTCCGGCATCAACGGAGAGCTGCGGCCCGGCATTGTCCACCGCATCGACCGGGATACCTCCGGCCTGATTATTGCCGCCAAGAGCGACTTTGCCCATCTGGCCCTGGCCGAACAGCTCCAGGACCACTCCCTGTACCGGGAGTATGAGGCGGTGGCGGTGGGCGGCTTCAAGGAGGACGAGGGCACCGTCCGGGCCCCCATCGCCCGGCACCCCACCGACCGGAAAAAGATGGCGGTCAACTTCCTCCAGGGCCGGGAGGCCGTGACCCACTGGACCGTGCTGGAGCGGTTTTCCGGCTACACCCACCTCCAGTGCCGTCTGGAGACCGGCCGCACCCACCAGATCCGGGTCCACATGGCCCACATCGGCCACCCCCTGCTGGGGGACACGGTGTATGGCTCCAAAAAGCCCTATCCCGGTCTGGCCGGTCAGTGTCTCCACGCCCGGCGGCTCTCCTTCGTCCACCCCCGCACCGGGGAGCGCATGACCGTGGAATGCCCTCTGCCCGACTGGTTTGAGGCCGTGCTGGACAAGCTACGGCGCATGAGCTGAACCTTTTCCACAAAAGAACACCATCATGTGGATACAAAAGCCCCCGCATGGGTCTCTTCGGAGAGACCCATGCGGGGGCTTTATTGTCCGCTCTTCATACGGCAGGCTTTTGCGCCGGAAGCCTCTCCATCACATAGTTGTTCAGGGTGACGCCCCGGCGCTCCACGGTCTGCTCCTTTACCACCCGCCAGCCACGGGCCAGGAAAAAGGGAAGGGCGGTGCGGGAGGCGTGGGTGGTGTACCGCTGAGCAGGCACCGCCTGCTCCAGAGCGGCGCACAGGGCGGAGGCCACCCCCCGGCGCAGATGAGTGCGGGCCACATAGAGCCGGTCCAGATACCCGTCCGGGGCCATATCTCCAAAGCCCACAATTTCTCCGTTTTCCACCGCCACCAGGGTAACATGGGCGGAAAAGCTCTCATGCCAGGCCGCCAGGTCCACCCCCTCCGGCGGCGCCCAGGCGTCCAGCTGGCGGGGGTTGTACTCCCCGGTGCAGACCGTGTGCACCGTGTCGTAAAACAGCGCCCCCATGGCCGGACAGTCCTCCGGCCGGTATGCTCTCAGTTCCATGGCAAATCTGCTCCTTTTTTCGGCCCCAACAGGCCGTCATTTCGTCATCTGTCCTGTTTTTCCCCCGCGCCTTGACAAGGGATTCCCAACTGGTATAAAATAATGCCCGACCGCAGACAATCGAACACAGGGGCGCTGGACGCAAGTCCGGCTGAGATGCGGGGGATAGCGCTCCCCCCGGTCCCTTGAACCTGATCCGGGTAATGCCGGCGTAGGAAGATGATTCGGCTATGACTGTCGTTTCTCCCGTACCGCATTGCGCCCGTTCGGCCTGCGGTACATATTTTTTCGGGAGGAACGAAATCATGCCTGTCGTCACATCAAGCAAAGGAAACAAGTCCACAAAAGCACGTCTCTACACCAGAATGCTCTGCGAGGGCGCCATTATGGTGGCCCTGGCCCTGGTGCTCAACCAGCTGAAGATCTTCCGCCTGCCCAACGGCGGCTCCATCACCCTGGAGATGCTGCCCATCTTCTTCTTTGCCGTCCGCTGGGGCGTGGGCCCCGGCCTGCTGGCCGGCTTCGCCTTCGGCCTGCTCCAGATGTTCATCGACGGCGCCGTGGCCTGGGGCTGGCAGTCCCTGCTGCTGGACTACCTGGTGGCCTTCACGCCTCTGGGTCTGGCCGGTCTCTTTAAGGGTAAGGACTGGGGCATCTTCGCCGGCACCGTGCTGGGCTCTGTGGTCCGTTTCATCGTCCACTTCATCAGCGGCATCACCATCTACGCCATTGTGGCCCCCACGGAGCTGTTCAACATGACCTTCACCAGCCCCTGGATGTACTCCCTGGCCTACAACGGCAGCTACATGGCCATCGACATGGCCCTGTGCCTGGTGGTGTTCGGCCTGCTGTACAAGCCCCTGAAGAGATACTTCCTGGGCACTGATATCCGGTAAATCACACCATGTAAGGGGGAAGGAAATTGGGTAAATTTGACCGCGTGCTGCTGGCCAGCGACTTCGACGACACGCTCTACAACTCCCGCCTGGAGGTGTCCGCCGAGAATGTGGCCGCCATCGAGTACTTCATCCGGGAGGGCGGATACTTCACCGTGTCCACCGGCCGGGCCCACCGCACCTTCTCCCCCTACGTGCATCTCGCCCCCATCAACGCGCCCGTCATCCTGTCCAACGGGGCCCTGCTCTACGACTATTCTACGGATCAGGTGGTCTGCGAGCTGCCCCTGCCGCCCCAGGCGGCGGAGGATCTGGCGGTGCTGTCGGCGGAAATGCCGTCCATCGGCATGGAGACCTACCACGGGGACGACGTGTATATCCACCACCCCAACGCCTTTACCGACCGCCATGTGAAGCGGGTGGGCACCACCTGGACCCCCTGCGACCTGGCCGACATGCCCACGCCCTGGAGCAAGGCGGTCATTCAGGACGAGTACCAGACCCTGCTCTCCGCCCAGAAGTTCCTGCTGGACCGGTGGGGGGACAAGTACGAGGTCATCTTCTCCAGCTCCGCCCTGCTGGAGATTACCGCCAAGGGCGCCACCAAGGGAGGCATGGTCCTCCGCCTGGCGGAGCACCTGGGTGTGGAGCGGAAGGACATTTACTGCGTGGGGGACAACCAGAACGACATCCCCATGCTGGCTGTGTCCGCCATCCCCTTCGCCCCCGCCAACTGCGCCGACCCGGTCCGGGACTTCGGTCCGGTCATCGTCAAGTCCAGCGACGACCACTGCATCGCCGACATCATCCGCATCCTGGATGAGCGGTACAGCTGAATCAGAACCATTTTCAATGCCCGCCGGAATTCCGGCGGGCATTGTTTTTTCCACATTGGCAGCGCTTTTTGTGGACAGGCTCAGGCCCTTATCCCTGCTGGCGGCCAATCTCCTCCAGGGTACCCGCCAGAAGGGCGGCGTAGGCGGGCAGGGAGGAGAGAGGCGCCCGCTCGTCGGGGGAGTGGGCATCCAGAATGTCCGGCCCGGTGACCGCCATCACCAGTTCCGGTGCCTTGACGTGGAACAGGGAGGGCTCCAGCCCCACGTGGACGGCGGAGATGGTCATACCCCGGCCCGTCTCCCGGCGGAACACTTTGTCCAGCAGCAGGGCGAGGGGGTTGTCCGGCCTGCCCTGCCAGGCGGGGTAGCCGGTGGCAGTAACCCCAAAGCCGTTCTCCTCCGCCAGAAGGCGGTGGGCATTGGCCAGCGCTTCCTCGTCCGCCGGGTCGGCGCAGCGAAGGAATTCCGCCACCTTCACCGCGCCGTCCTCCGTCCACACCCGGCCCAGATTGGCAGACGCGGACACCACGCCGGGAAAGTCCGTGTGCCAGCGCTGTACGCCGTGGGTCAGGCCGCCGGTGAGGTCCAGCAGGGCATCCCGGCAGAGGTCATCCCACACCAGTTTGGGCAAGGCAGTCTCCTCCAGTGCCGCCTTGAACTCCGGGTCGGTGGTCCGGTGGGCCGCCTCCAGCTCTGCTGCCCAGGCCTCAAAGGCCGCCGTCAGCTGGGGGACATGGTCAGGGGAGAGGACCACCACCGCCGACGCCCCGGTGGGGATGGCGTTGTGGGCCTGTCCGCCGGAGAAATCCGCCAGCGCCCAGGGGAAGGGCAGGGCGGACAGCAGGGTGGTGAGGGCCTTGATGGGGTTGCCCCGGCCCCGGTGGATGTCGTCCCCCGAGTGGCCGCCGGAAAAGCCGGACAGAGTGACGGCAAAGGCCGCGCCCTCTTCCGCCGGGCAGAGGGCCAGGGGGCGGGAGAAGGTCTCCCGCCGCCCGCCAGCCGAGCCCACCACGGCGGTGCCCAGGTGGAAGCCGTCGGTGTTGAGCAGGTACTTTGCCCCCGCCAGCCAGACCGGGTCCACCTCCCGTGCCCCCGCCAGGCCCACCTCCTCGGCCACCGTAAGGATGACCCGCACCGGCCCACGGTCCAGCTTCTGCCCCAGCAGCCAGAGGACGGCGGCATTGCCCAGGCCGTTGTCCGCCCCCAGGGAGGACCGACCGTCCGACCGGAGAAAGCCGTCCGCCGTCACCGTGCGGATGGGGTCCCGCTCCGGCACATAGCCGCTGCCCGGACGGACCGCGCACACCATGTCCATATGTCCCTGGAGGATGGTGAGGGGCGCGCCCTCACACCCCGGAGCGGCAGGCAGGTCGGCGGTCAGGTTGCCGGCGGCGTCCATGACCGGCACGCCGCCCAGCGCCTCCAGCCGCCGGGAGAGCAGCTCCCCCACCGCCTTCTCCCCGTGGGAGGGGTGGGAGACGGTGCACATCCCCTGAAATTCCGCCACAATTCCCGCAGTGATGGCCTCCGGGCCACCCAGCCGCGCCGTCAGCTCTGTCATAACGCAAGCCCCCTGTGTCTATGTATTATCTGTATTGTACCATAGCTGCAAGCCATTTTGGCTTGCCCGCCGCAGAGCGGCGGAAAACCGGCCCCGCCGGTTTTGGGCTATGGTGCAACAAGCGCAACGCGCGGCGATTTCGCCGAGCCGGGCCGCCCAAAGGGCGGCCGCAAACAGCAAAACTGTTTGTATTGCGGTTATTGTACCACAGTTCGCCCCTCAGAGAAAGGCCTCGGCGCATCCCAGCAGCACCAGCAGCAGCCCGGACAGGGGCAGGGCGTATTTCCCCAGCAGACGGCCTGAAGGACCGGCCCCCAGCCAGCCGCCCAGGGGGATAAAGAGCAGCGTCACACCGAAATTGCACACCGCCGCCCCCAGGGGGGACAGCCCGCTGATGCCCGCCGCCACGCCCGCACCGGCGTTGTTCACCGCCAGCGCCGCCGCCAGGGGCACCCAGGCCCGCACCGGCGGCAGGGGCTCCGTGCCCTCCACGGGGGAGCGCAGCCAGTCCAGCAGGAACCACAGCCCGATGCCCAGCAGCACCAGGCCGCCCAGCATGTCGGCCAGTCCGGCGGGCAGGAACTGCCCCGCCGACGCCCCCAGCGCCAGGGACAGCCAGGTCACCACTGTGGTCACCCCCGCCAGAATCAGGCACCCCCCGGGGGACACCGTCAGCCCACGGACCGCGTACCCCATGGAGAGGAGAATGGTATCCAGATTACAGGCCATAGTAAAGACCAGTATGGCCCCGATGGAAGAGAGAATCTCCAACCTTCCACCTCCCTTCCGGCCATCCTATGCCGGAGGCAGGGAGGGGGTGAAAACTGCCTCCCCCTCAGAAGAAGGTATAAAAACGCAGGGCTGCCGCAAATGCGGCAGCCCTGCGGGCGTTTTTGTTCGGAATTTGGTCAGGCCATGCCCAGCTCCTGTTCCCGGCGGCGGAGAATCCGGGGGAACTTCCAGGCGAACATGAGCCCGGTGGTGGTGGCGGCCAGGGCGTCGGCCACCGGCTCGGCCAGATACACCGCGAAGACCTGATCCCCGGTGATGATGTGGGGCAGGATATAGATGAGGGGAATCAGAAGGATAATCTTCCGCAGCAGGGCCAGGAACAGGGACACCTTGGCCTGGCCCAGGGCCACAAAGGTCTGCTGGCAGGAGAACTGCACGCCCAGCATGAAGAAGCAGGCCAGGTAAATCCGCAGGGCCCACACAGCGGCCTCCACCAGCTCGGGCTTGTCGTTGAAGAGGGCCACAAAGGCGTGGGGGAAGAGCTGGATAAGCAGCCAGCCGGTGATGGAGTAGATAACGCCTACCGTAATCAGCAGCCGGAAGGTCTTGCGGACCCGGTCCAGGTTACCCGCGCCGTAGTTGTAGCCCACAATGGGCTGGGCCCCCTGGGTCATACCCTGAAAAATCATGGACAGCACCTGCATGATGGAGGAGCAGATGGTCATGGCGCCCACATAGGTGTTGCCGCCGTATTTGAGCAGGGAGGCGTTGAAGGAGATGTTCACCAGGCTCTCGGTGGACTGCATGATAAAGGGAGACACGCCGATGGATACCACGGGCAAAACAATCTGGGGCTTGAGCCTGAGGTATTTGAGGCGGATTTTCAGTCTGGTGCGCTTGCCGGTGAGGAAGGCCAGCACCCAGATGGCAGACACCGCCTGGGCGATGATGGTGGCCAGCGCCGCACCCTGGACGCCCATGTCCATGCCGAAGATAAAGATGGGGTCCAGCACGATATTGGTCACCGCGCCGATAACCACCGTGAGCATGGAGGTGGTGGAGAAGCCCTGGGTGGTAATAAAGTTGTTCAGCGCCAGGGAAATCTGGACGAACACGGTGCCGCAGAGGTAGATGGTCAGGTAGTCCACGGCGTAGCCGATGGTCTCCCCGTCGGCCCCCATCATCAGCAGCATGGGCCGCTGGAGGGGGAGGAACACCGCCATGACTACCGCCGAGATGAGGAGAATCAGCAGCGTACAGTTGCCCAGAATCTCCTCGGCCTGGTCGGGACGGCCCTCGCCGGTGCGGATAGCCGCCCGGGAGCCGCCGCCCACGCCCACCAGGGCAGACAGGGCGGAGATGAACATGATGATGGCGAAGGCCACGCCCACGCCGGTGATGGCCAGGTCGCCGTCCGGCTTCATGTGGCCCAGGTACATCCGGTCCACAATGTTGTACAGGGCGTTGACCACCTGGGCGGTGACGGCAGGCACCGCCAGCCGCAGCAGCAGCTGGGGTACCGGGTCATTGCCCAGGTCATTGGTGCGCTTTGCCACGGCAGTTACGCCTCCTCATTTTCCAGGAAATAAGTCGCTTCCATGTCCGCGGTGGCCAGGGCAAAGGCCAGCGGGAACTGCTGGAGGGCCTGGCCCACGGTGCGAGGGTCCTCGGTACCCGAGAAGCCCATGTGCCAGCGGATGGCCATGGCCTCCTCCCGGGTCAGGCGGAGGAAGCCGTTGACGATGTACACGCTCTTCTCCCCGTGGCCGTAGGGCAGGGGGTCCTCAAAGGAGTAGGTGGGCACGCTCTGCCACTTGCCGTCCGGGCCCTTCACGTTGCGGGTGCCCTGCTTGTAGCACCCCACCTTGCACACGTCGTGGAGCAGGGCCACCAGAGCCACCGTCTCCTCGCTGTACTCCAGGCCGTAGAGCTCCTGGACCCGGGGCCGGGACAGGTAGTCCACCAGGCAGTGGTACACGTTCAGGCTGTGGTCGCACAGGCCGCCGGCGTAGGCCCCGTGGAACCGGGCGGAGGCGGGGGCGGTGAAGAAATCGCTCTTGTTCTCCAGGTAATCCAGCAGGGCGGCAGCTCCGTCCCGGTGGATTTTGTCCTTGAAAATCTCAATAAATTCCTCTCGGGCGCTCATAGCAATCCTCTTTTCCTGTTCATATTCTTCTATACGGTAAAATATAATTTTAGCATATGCACATAGAAAAATCCAGACGTTTTCCTCCCCGGCGTCTGTGCAAAGCCTATTCTATTTGGACAGTTTCGCGGTTTTGTTCCCAAATTTGACACTTTTCCCACTCTGTCCGTTGAGAAACAGCGGCGATCGGAATAATTTAGTATCAAAGATTGTGTTATTGTCGGACAAGGAGTGATTTTTATGCATATCCCCAACAGTTTGAAGCAATTCGGCATCGAGCAGGCCGTGGACTACATCGCCAAGGACCCAGAGAAAAACCTGCCCACTCTGATGACCTGGGTGGACAAGTTCTCCCGGGGCAATTTCCCCGCCCAGCGCGCCGCCGTGCGGGACGCGGTCACCAACCCGGACAACCCCTATCACCAGCTCATCCTCCACATCGTGCGGGACATCGACACAGAGGTGCTCAAGACCACCTTCGTCAACTTCTTCCTCAACGCCAACCTCATCGGCTGGGACAAGCAGGAGGCCGCCCGGGCCAAGTACCACTGCAACATCCCCTGGGCCATCCTGCTGGACCCCACCAGCGCCTGCAACCTGCACTGCACCGGCTGCTGGGCCGCCGAGTACGGCAACAAGCTCAACCTGTCCTTTGACGAGATTGACGACATCATCCGCCAGGGCAAGGAGCTGGGCGTGTACATGTATATCTACACCGGCGGCGAGCCGCTGGTCCGCAAGGCCGACCTCATCCGCCTGTGCGAGAAGCACAACGACTGCCAGTTCCTGTGCTTCACCAACGCCACCCTCATCGACGAGGCCTTTGCCGACGAGATGCTGCGGGTGAAGAACTTCATCCCCGCCATCAGCCTGGAGGGCTTCGAGGAGGCCACCGACGGCCGCCGGGGCGACGGCGTGTATCAGAAGGTCATCGCCGCCATGGAGCTGCTCAAGCGCAAGCGCCTGCCCTACGGCATCTCCTGCTGCTACACCAGCGCCAACTTCGAGTCCATCACCAGCGAGGCCTACTACGACAAGATGATTGACCTGGGCGCCCTGTTTGTCTGGTACTTCCACTACATGCCCGTGGGCAACGACGCCGTGCCCGAGCTGCTGCCCACCCCCGAGCAGCGTACTGAGATGTACCGCCGTATCCGGGACTACCGGACCCGCAAGCCCCTGTTCGCCATGGACTTCCAGAACGACGCCGAGTTTGTGGGCGGCTGTATCGCCGGCGGCCGCCGCTATCTCCACATCAACGCCAACGGCGATGTGGACCCCTGCGTGTTCATCCACTACTCGGACACCAACATCCGGGAAAAGTCCCTGCTGGACGCCCTCCGCGGCCCTCTGTTCATGGCCTATCACGACGGCCAGCCCTTCAACGAGAACATGCTCCAGCCCTGCCCCATGCTGGAGAATCCCCACAAGCTGCGTGAGATGGTCTCCCGCACCGGCGCCCACTCCACCGACCCCCAGTCCCCTGAGTCGGCCGAGCATCTGTGCGCCAAGTGCGACAGCTACGCCGCCTGCTGGGCCCCTGCTGCCAAGAAAATCTGGGAGGACAGCCAGGCCAGCAAACACCCGGACCGCTATCTGTCCGAGGAGGACCGGGTGGCCCGGGAAAATCTCCAGGACCCCAGAGAGACCATCGGCCAGTAAAACGCAAAAATTCCCGCCGCATACGCGGCGGGAATTTTTTGTTGTCTGTGCGCTTATCCGGCGTAGCCGTACCGCTTTCCGCCCCAGCGGAAAAACCACAGGCTCACCGCAAAGGACAGCAGCTCGGCCACCGGCACAGCCAGCCACACGCCGTCCACCCCCAGGACCCTGGGGAGGAGGAGCAGACCGGCGGTCAGGAAGCCGAAGGTCCGCAGGAAGGAGAGTAGGGCGGACACCGGGCCGTTGGACAATGCGGTGAACAGGGCGGAGGCGAAAATATTCACCCCGGAGAAGAGAATCATGGGGGCGAAGAGCCGGAAGCCGTGGACGGCCAGGCCGTACACCTCAGAGCCCCTGGGGGAGAATACGGCCACCACCCCTTCGGCGATAAACAGAGATACGAGAAGCAGCACCGCCGACGACACCCCCACAAAGAGCATGCAGGACCGGAACAGGGAGCGGAGCCGGGGCCGGTTGTCGGCGCCGTAGTTAAAGCTGAACACCGGCGCCACGCCGATGGAGAAGCCGATATACAGGGCGGTGAGGAGGAACTGGGCGTAGAGCACAATGGTGATGGCGGACACGCCGGGCGGGCCCAGCAGCTCCAGCATGGTCAGGTTGAACAGCAGGGTGACCACCGCGCTGGACAGGTTGGACACCATCTCGGAGGAGCCGTTGAAGCAGGCGTTGCCCAGCATCCGGCCGTCCCACCTGGGCCGGGTGAACCGGAGCCCCTGCCGCCGCAGAGCGAAGAACACCACCCCCGCCACCGCCGGGATACAGTAGCCGGTGACCGTGGCCAGGGCGGCGCCCGCCACTCCCAGGTCCAACGGCACGATGAACACATAGTCCAGCACCATGTTGGCCACGCCGGCGGCCACCGTCAGGCCCAGGCCCAGCCCGGGCCGGCCGGCGGTGACGAAAAAGCTCTGGAACATGAACTGGAGCATGTACATGGGCCCGAAGAGCATGATGATCCGCAGATAGGGCACGCAGTAGGCCATCAACTCCTCCTCGCCGCCCAGCAGGCGGCAGATGGGCTCCACCGCCGCCAGGCCCAGCAGTGCAAACACAATGCCCGCCGCCACGCTCACCGCAATCAGCAGAGAGAAGCCCTCCAGAGCGGACTGCTCCTCTCCGGCGCCCATCCGCCGGGCCACAATTGCGCTGCCGCCGGTGGCCAGCATGATTCCCACCGCCATCATCAGGCACATGGCGGGGAAGACAATATTCAGCGCCGCCAGGGCGTCCTCGCCCACAAAGCGGGAGACAAACATGCCGTCTACAATGGAGTAGAGGGAGGTGAAGATCATCATCACCACGCTGGGCAGCGCAAAACGGAGCAGGGAGAAAAAGCTGAAATCCCTGTCCAGACGGTTTTCCATGGGAGGCACCGGCCTTTCTTGACAAAATCTTGATGCGTCAGATATTATAAACTATCGGGTAACCCGATAGTCAAGGAGGAAATTTCCGTCCGCTTCGGGCGGCTGTTTTTGTCAGAAAGGAGGCCTCAACCATGGCCGCGGTACCCCGGGGATATCTCACCACAGGCGACTTTGCCCACCTGTGCGGCACCACCAAGCACACCCTGTTCCACTATGACCAGCTGGGTATCTTCTCCCCGGCCATCAAGGGAGAGAACGGCTACCGGTACTATACCTTTCCCCAGATGGAGGTCTTTTACGTCATCTCCACCCTCAAGGAGCTGGACATGCCCCTGGCGGACATCAAGGCCTACCTGGACCGGCGCAGCCCGGAGGAGCTGGTGGCCCTGCTGGAGGGGGAGGCGGAGCAGCTGGAGGGGAAAATCCGCCGCCTGCGGCAGATGCTGGCCCTCATCCGCCGCAAGGCGGAGCTGACCCGGGCGGCCATGGCGGAGAAGCGGAAGGACATCCGGGTGGTTGAGCAGCCCGAGATGCTGTTCATCACAACACCCCGCCAGCCGGGAGAGAGCCTGAATCTGGCCTTTGTGGCCCACATGCAGTACCGGGAGGCCAGGAATATTGTCAGCCCCTATTCAGTGGGGGCCACCATGCGCCTGGAGCAGGCCGGACAGGAGGGCACCGAGGGGTACAGCGCCTTCTACACCCAGGTGGACCGCCGCCCCAGAGGGGTGCCTGTCACCGTCCGGCCCGCAGGGCGCTATCTCACCGCCCGCCACGCCGGCGGGTACGACACCGCATGGTGTACCTACCGCCGGATGCTCACCCACGCCCGGGAGCAGGGCCTGACCCTCACCGGCCCCTTCTACGAGGACGCCCTGCTGGACGAGCTGTCGGTGGACGGTTACGACAACTATGTGCTCCAGATGTCCATTCTCATCTCCGCCCCGAAAAACAGGCCTTAACGCAGAAAAACGCCCCGCCTCTTCTTCAGAGGCGGGGCGTTTTCTATGCTTCGGTATTACGGATATCCGGTCTTGAGGTCAGGTGGAAGCCTCAGGCCTGCTCCCGCTCCTTGCGGATCAGAACCACAGTCACACCGCCGAAGAACACGGCCAGGCACAGGAACACGCCGCTCATAACACGCAGAACCACGGTGTTGCTGGTGGTACCGGTCTGGGGCAGGTTGCCGGTGGGCACGCCGCCCTCGCCGATGTCCACTTCCTCGCCGCCCTCGTCAGGCAGGTCGGGCAGGTCGGTGGTGGGGGTGTCGCCCTCGCCGATGTCCACGTCCTCGCCGCCCTCGTCGGGCAGGTCGGGCAGGTCGGTGGTGGGGGTGTCGCCCTCGTCAATGTCGGTCTCGTCGGCCGTGTAGTACACGTTGACCACCTTGTTGCTGTTGAGCACGCCGGTCAGGGGGTCGCCGCCGGTGCTGTCGTAGGTGTAGCCGTCGATGGCGATGGCGTCGTACTCACTCACGTCGTACCGGCTGCCCTCAATCCGGCTGGGGGCGGTGTAGCTGTCGGCAATCTTCTCGCCGGTGGCCTTGTCCAGATAGTTCACCGTCACGGTGTAGTAGTCGTAGGTGACCACGGGGGTGGTGGTGCGGGTCAGCTCGGGGGTCTCCACGCCGTTGACGGGGTCGTCGCCCAGCTTCAGCTCGGCGTCGCCCTTGTTGGTGTCAAAGGTGCCGTAGGGGTAGCTGCCGTCCACCTGCTTGAGCTGCTCCTGGAAGGTCAGGGTGTGGACGGTGTAGGGCATGCCGGTGATGGTCCAGGTGATGGTGCGGGTGTCCTCGTCATAGACGGCGGTGCCGGCGGAGGTCCGGATGCTGCCGTCCACCAGGTCAAAGTCGTCGCCGACCACGTCGGTCAGGGTGTAGGTGGTGTAGGCCGCGCCGATGGCGTTGTTCACCGCGGCGCTGAAGCTCTCGGTGTCGGTGGAGGTAAAGACCATGTTCTCGGTGCACACCTGAGCCATGACGTCCCGGGCGGCCTCGGCGGCCTCGCCGGTGACGGACTGGAGCACGCCGTAAATCTGCACGCCGCTGTTCTGGATGGCCTGGGCGGCGGCGGTGATGGCGGGCAGGATGGTGCTGACGCTTTCCACCTTTCCGCCGTCGGCGTCGGTGTTGGGCTGGCCGTCGGAGAGGAAGATGACGGTGGTGTTGCGGCCGGTGTTGCTGTCCACCAGGGCCTTGGCGTTGTTCAGGCCCAGGATGTAGTTGGTGTTCTCATAGTAGGTGTTGATGTTCTCCACAAAGGCGGTCACGTCGTCCATGCTGCTGAGGAAGCCGCCGCTGGAGCTGGTGCTGGTGGCGCCGAAGGTGGTGAAGGCCACCTTGCAGTCGTAGCCGTCGGTGGTGAGCAGGGCCTCGCTGACGTCCATGAGCTTGGACTGCATGTCGTACAGCCGGGCGTTCAGGTCGTAGCCGCTGCCGGACTGGGTGATGGAGTTGGAGGTGTCGATGAGGAACACGAAGTCCATCTGGGCCTCGTCGGTGTAGTAGGCCTGGAGGAGGACGTCGGCCACGGTGTCGCTGGCCCAGCGGGCCTCCTTGGTGATCTGGGTGCCGCCATCATAGCTGGTGGTGTCGTTGCTCCGGCCCACCTTGGAGGAGGTCCAGCCCTGGGGCTCCACCGCCTCAATGACGGTCTCGTCCAGCTGGAACTTGCCGTCCAGGATGGCCAGCATGCGGCCCTCCCAGCCCTGGAGCACGCCGCTGTCGCCGCTGAAGATGCTGCTGTGCTCCACAATGGCGCCGTCGGACACGGTGACGGAGGTGACGCCGGTGCAGCCGGTGAAGGCGTTCCAGCCCACCAGGGACAGGCCGGTCAGGTCAAAGTCGCCGGTGAGGGAGGCGCAGTTCATGAAGGCCTCCTGCTCGATGCGGTCCAGGCTGGCGGGGATGTTGATGGTCTCCAGGCCGGCGCCCTTGAAGGCCATGTTGCCGATGGAGGTCACGCCCTCGGGCAGGGTGACGGTCTTGAGGGCGGTGTCCTGATAGAAGGCGTAGGGGCCGATGGCGGTCATGCCCGTCAGGGTCACGTCGGTCAGGGCGGTGCACTCACGGAAGATGTTCTTCTCCATGCACTCGCCGCTGACGGTGGCCTTGGTCAGGGCCTTGTTCTGGTAGAAGAAGGCACCCTCGGCGTAGAGCTCCGCGCCGTCGGCCACGCTGAAGGTGACCTCGGTGAGGGTGGGGCACTGGATGAAGGCCTGGTTGCCCACGGCGGTCAGGTCGGTGGCCACCAGGGTGTCGATGTTGGCCTTGCGGAAGGCGGTGTTGCCCACGGCGGCGCCGTCCAGGACGATGTCCACGTCGGCGGCGGCGTCAAAGGCGCCGTAGAACGCACTCGCTCCGATGGTCTTGACGTTGGACAGGTCGATGGAGACCAGGCCGGTGCAGCTGGAGAAGGCGCTGTCGCCGATGGAGGTCAGGCTCTCGGGCAGCACCACTTCCGTCAGCGTGCGCCAGCTGCTGAAGGTGACGCCGGCAATGCCGGTGAAGCCGTCGCCCAGCACCACCTTGGTCACGTTGTCCTGGATATTGGAGGCGTATACGCTGCTGTAGGTGCCCCGGCTGCCCTCGCTGTCCTGCATGACGAAGTAGCCCTCAAACACGGCCTCGGCCCCCTCGGGCATGTCGCCGGACACCGCGATGGTCAGGGTCTTGTTCTCCGCATCCAGTACGCCGGTGTAGGGGTAGTTGGCCTCAGCCAGCTCCAGGTAGTCGCTGTAATGGCCGTTGGTCTGGGTCACAAGGGCGGTATACGCGTCGTAGGCTTCCTGGTTGGCGGTGCGGGCGGTCTCTTCGGCGGACTTCGCCGTATCCCAGGCGGCCTCCAGGCCGGCCACCTCGGCGGCCTTGGCGGCATAGCCCTCGTCCGTCTCCTCCATGGCGTCCAGCTCCGCCTTGGCGGCGTCATAGGCGGCCTTGGCGGCCTCCGTCGCTTTCTTGGCGGTGTCCAGGGCGTCGTAGGCGGCGTCCCACTGGTCATAGGCGGCCTGTTCCGCTTCCATACTGGCCTCGTAGGCCTCGTAGGCTTCCTGGGCCTCGCCGGTGGTGTCCCACCACCACTTGCCGCTGCCGCTGTCGCCCTCCAGCGCCACAGCGCCGGTGCCCAGCATTCCTGTCACCATACACAGGGTGAGGAAGAGGGCTGTGAGCTTCTTACATCTTCTTGCCAGCATCTTTCATTTCTCCTTTCCTGCTCCTTTGCGGAGCTGGGCATGAAATCTGCGGCGGCCGGACTGGCGTGGCGGGTGGCGTCCGCTTTAGCCCCTGGCTTTGCGTCCCGGCCTTTCGGCCGGTTTGCCTTTTTCATCAGAGCCTTTTGTCCGACTGGGTCGGACAAAAAACAGGCATGCCTGTTTTCGCTTTTTACTGTACCATATATTGGTTACATTTCGGTCACATTTCCAAATTTCATTTTTTCTTCTGTATCTATTTTTTCGTAAAAATTCCCCGCCTCCGGTAAATGCCGGAGGCGGGGAACATTGCCTTTATACCTTGTGTCTTATAAACGGGACTTTTCTCTTAGTCCTCCCGCTCCTTGCGGAACAGAACCACAGTCACGCCGCCGAAGAACACAGCCAGGCACAGGAACACGCCGCTCATAGCACGCAGAACCACGGTGTTGCTGGTGGTACCGGTCTGAGGCAGGTTGCCGGTGGGCGTCTCGCCGTCGCCGATGTCCACTTCCTCGCCGGGGTCGGTCGGATCGGTCGGGTCAGTGGGATCGGTGGGGTCGGTAGGATCAGTGGGATCAGTCGGGATGTCAGGGTCACCGCCGCCGGGGGTCTGGCCATCATCGATGTCGGTCTCCTCGGCCACGTAGTACACGTTGATGACCTTGTTGCTGTTGAGAATGCCGCTCAGCGCGTCGCCGCTGGTGCTGTCGTAGGTGTAGCCGTCGATGGCAATGGCGTCGTACTCGCTCACATCGTAGCGGCTGCCCTCAATCCGGCTGGGGCTGACGTAGCTGGTGGCAATCTTCTCACCGCTGTCCTTGTCCAGATAGTTCACAGTCACGGTGTAGTAATCGTAGCTGGAGCCGCCGCCGCTCACAGTATAAGACACCGTGGGCTTGGCAAAGCGCTCGGGGAAGCCCTGAACACCGTTGGAGTCAATGGGGTACAGCGTGGCGCTGTTGTTGGTGTACAGGCCGCCATAACCCTTGCTGCCGTCGGCATCATACTGGCCGTAGGTACCGGGGGCGGTCTTGGGCTCGGCCAGCTTTACGGAGTAGGTCAGCTCCACGGGGGCGTCCTTGGTGACGGGCACGTTGATGTCCCACACGAAACACTCGTCGCTCTTGCCGTCCTGACCATTTTCATAGTAGGTGACCACAAAGTCGTAGTCGTCGCCGGTGCCGCCAAAGCCGTAGGAGGTAGCGCTGATGGCAGTCTTCGCAAGTTCCTTACCGTTCACGGTCAGGGTCAGCTCGTTGATATCATTGATGAAATCAAAGTCGTAGTCGTCACCGTAGCCGATGACGTCCACCACCTTGGACCCGCCGGCCACCAGCTGGACGAGTTTGTCCTTCACCGCGCTGAAGATAGCGGCGGCATCCAGGTCCTCGCTATTGTAGCGCGTCACAATGCCGTTATCCGCCAGCCAGGCCTTGAAGCTCTCGATGTACTGGCCAAAATTGGTCTCATCGTGATAGCCATAGGTCACAAAGATGACCTGGTTCTTCTGAGCTGCCTCCACGATGGAGGTTGCCGCGTAATAGGTGGCGGCCTCATAGGTGGTGTGGTAATCGCCGTTCATCATCACGTCATAGGGGGCGATGTCGTCGGTGGTGTAGTTACCACTCTCCTTGTCCGCATAGGACAGGCCGTAGGCGCCGATGTCCTTGCCGTTCTGACCCAGGCTCCACACGTCGGAGAACACAGGGCCGGGCTTTCCGTCGGCGTAGCGCAGCTCGGAGAAGTCGCTGTTGGAGTTCCACCAGAAACCGTCGTCAGTAGCGCCAGCACTGGGATAGTAGGCCTGGGACATGGCCTGGCCGTCCTCATACCACATGCGGGCAGCACCGTCGGAGAGAATAATCAGGTACTTGTCTGCAGCGGACACGGTGGTGTCTCCATCCAGCATGGCCTGGGCGGCCTCCACGCCGGCCTGCAGGTTGCTGCCGGAGCGGCCCTCCTTGCCGTCATAGCTCTGATCCGTGAGCACAGCCTTGAGAGCAGTCACGTTGGCATCATCAGAGAGGGGCAGAAGCTCCTCGCTGGTATACAGTACGGGCACATACCCGCCGAAGATAACCACGCCGACCTTGACATTCAGGTTTTCATAGGCGCTCAGGGTGTCCAGCAGTTCGGCAGCCGCGGCAGCCAGGGCATCCTCGTCGGTGCTGGTGGAGCCATCCAGAACAAAGGCCACATCCAGATTGCCCTTGGTGCCCGCCGCAGGCAGGGCCAGGGTCACCTGGGACTCGTAATTGGCGTCCAGGTTAGCAGCGGTCTTGGACTTGGAGATCTCCCAGTCGGGGGCCTCGGGGTCGCCGGGCTCCACGGGAGCCAGGCCATGGGCCGCCTTCAGAGCCAGGGTTCCGGTGACAGCCGTGCCGTAGCCGGTGAACTCGTAGGCATACAGGGGAGCGCTGTGGGCGGACCAGCGGTGGTCCGCGCCGTCCTGATACCAGCCGTCAATGTCGTCGGTACAGTCGGGGTCGCCGTCCAGGGCCCAGTCGGCGCCCACTGCGCCGAAGGTGATGGTGCCGGCATCGCGGTTGTAGATATCATCACCAGCAGCATCCGCATGGTTGTTGTACAGCAGCACGGTGTCGGGAATCGTTACGCTTCCGGCATTGCAGATACCGCCGCCGGTCTGGGCCGCATGGTTGTTCATAATCTGAGTATCGTCGGGCAGAATCAGCACGCCGGCAGCGCCGTTGAAAATACCGCCGCCATTGGTGGTGCGCTCGTCGTTGTTGTTGATGCGGAGAGTGACGCCGTTTTCAAAGGTAAACTTGCCGTAATTCTCCAATCCATTGTGCTGATTATTGAGAATGTAAATTTCCGCACCACTCTTTACCAGAGAGACGCCGCTTGCGCTGCTTGCGCGTATACCGGCACCGCCGCCCTTGGCGGCATTCCCGTTGGCATTAATGACGGAAGTACCGTCTACTGTCATATTTCCGGAATACGTAAGGCCGAAAAGTCCGTTGTCATTGCAGTTAACCGTAGAGTTCTGAATTGTTACATTACCGGCGGACAGGCCGTGGCCCGCATTGTTCTGATAGGTAATGGTGGAGTTGACCGCGGTAAAGCTGCCGCCGTTGGAGGCGTTGGAGGTGCAGTTCTGCACCGTGAAGGTGGAATCCTCCACACGGATGCTGGGGCTGTTCACGTAGCCCCGGTTGGTGCCGTCAATCAGGAAGGTGCTGTTGCCGGTCACATTGATGCTGGACTGAGCAGTCTTATCCAGCTGGATGCCCTGGCCGGCGGTTCCCTGCGTACCTACACCAAGAATCTGGAAGGTGGATCCATTGGTTACATTGAGCACAGCGCCCGCATTCATGTAAATGGCATTTCTGGTGTTGGTAGTCCGGCTGTCAAACACGAAGGTCAGACTGGCTCCATTGGTGACATTGAGCGTACCGCTCAGGGACAGCATCAGCCAGGGGGAAGTGCCGTCGGAAATCCACTCCACTTCCACGCCGTCAAAGGTCAGAACCCGGGTGGGATCGCCCAGTCCAAAGCACATCCAGCCCTCGCCATTGCTGGTGAGCTGCTTGTCAATGCGGATCTTGTAACCTCCGGTAAAGGTCAGGGTCTTGTTGAAGCCGGTGTCCAGCTTGCAGTTGGCCAGCAGTTCAATGGTGGCGCCCTCTTCCGCCGCCGCCACGGCCGCGTCCAGGGTGGCATAGGTGGTATCCCCAATCTGAGCCACCGCCTGGGCCTGGTCGGCAACCGTCACTGTCACAGAGAGATTGCCGGCATAGGTGTAGCCCTCACCCAGGGCCGCGGTAAAGGTATACGCACCGGCAATCCAGCCATTATAGCCTCCCTCAGCGGTACAGGACCAGGTGACAGGGACATCCTCAGTCACAGGCTCGGAGGTGAGCTCCACTGTGTTGCTGAGCGTCTCAACCTCAACGGGAGCCTCGGTCTCGACAGGCGCCTCGGTCTCGGCGGGTGCCTCAGTCTCGACGGGCGCCTCGGTCTCGACAGGCGCCTCGGTCTCGGCGGGTGCCTCAGTCTCGACGGGCGCCTCGGTCTCAACGGGCGCCTCGGTCTCGGTGGGCTCCTCAGTCTCGGTAGACTCCTCAACCACCGTCCCGGTCAGCGTAGTGGGCAGCTTCGCCAGAACATCCTCCAGCTCTGTGCCATAGTCTACTGTCGGGCTCTCAGGCAGCGCCACGGATTCCAGCTCCACAGCGCCGGTCTCGGGCTCATCTCCCGCAGCGGCAACCCCCGCGGTAACCATGCTGATGGTCATGCTCGCAGCCAGCAGCATTGCAAATATTCTCTTCAACTTTGTCTTTGCCATGTTCCGTTCTCCTTTCAAATCTTTATGGAAATCGGAATAAATGGCGGCTGGGCTGCCCTGGTTCTCACTTTAGGCCCCTGGCTTTGCGTCCCGCCGTTTCCGGCGGTTTGCCGTTTTCATGTATTCCTCGCTTTACTGTACCCCCGCCGGGTACCTGCATCTCTCCCTTCCAAGGTGCCGTTTCATTTCAGTCCAGCCCTTTTTTACGTCTTTCTCCCAGCCCATTTAGCCGGCTCTCTGTTTATAAAATGTTTTGTCCAACTGCGTCGAAGAAAAAACAGGCATCCCTGTTTTCATTTTCTACCATATCACACGTTGGTTACATTTTGGTCACATCTCATTTTTTCTTCAAAAAAATATTTCGCCCGCCGGGAACCCCCGGCGGGCGAAAATCGTGTCAAATTCAGATGTTGTCAGGCTTTTACACCCGCTCCGCGCCGGTGATCCAGCCGCTGGCCGCCACAATATCCCCCTGATAGAGCACGGCCAGCTGTCCCGGCGTAGGGGCACGGGCAGGGGACTGCATCTCCAGCACCACGCCAGCACCGTCGGCCACGGCCAGGGCGGGCAGCTCCGTTTTGGAGTGGCGCAGCCGTACCGTCACCTCCAGAGGCTCCGGCAGACCGTCCACAGCGAGCCAGTTCATGTCGGCGCAGTACACCCGCCCGGCCATCAGGTCGCTGCCGTCAGACAGCACCACCCGGTCATGGGCCGGGTCAATCTCCGTCACATAGTACTTGTGGGGGCCGGACACCCCCAGCCCACGGCCCTGGCCCAGGGTATACCGGTGGATGCCTCCGTGGCGGCCCAGTACCTTGCCGTCCCTGTCCACAAAGTCACCGGCAGGGGGCACCGTGCCCCGGTGCTCCAGCCAGGCGGCGTAGTCCCCGTCGGGGATGAAGCAGATCTCCATGGAGTCCGGCTTATCCGCCACCGGCAGCTCTGCCTGGCCCGCCATGGCCCGAACAGTTGGCTTTTCGTAATCGCCAAGGGGGAAAATTACCTTTTGTAATATGTTTTGGGGCAGACGGGCCAGCATATAGGACTGGTCGTTGGCGGTCAGGCCCTTGCGCAGCAGCACCCTGCCATCGGGGGCAAGGGCGGTGCGGGCATAGTGGCCGGTGGCCACCTTCTCCGCGCCAATCTCCTCCGCCAGGGCCAGCAGGGCGGGAAATTTCACCGTGGGATTGCACCGGGCGCAGGGCAGGGGGGTGCGTCCCGCCAGATAGTCGGCGGCAAAGGGGCCGCACACCTGCTTCTCCAGCGCGTCCCGGATGTCCGCGGTGTGGAAGGGAATACCCAGCCGGTCTGCCACGGCGGCGGCATCCGCCTGCCCCGTGCCCCCCAGGCCAATGTCCAGATACAGGCCGTGGACCTCGTAGTCCCGGCTCAGCAGCTGTGCCGCCACGGCGGAATCCACGCCGCCCGACAGGCCCAGCACTACCTTTGGCTTTGTTGTCACGTGCTTGCTCCTTTATTTATAAAAATAAAATCAGAACCGGATACTGGGGCTTGTCTCTATCTGTCCGTCGGTCCTGAGCAGGGAGGCCACCGTCTGAGCGGTGTCCTCGGGGATGGTATACCACACGGCCCCCGTGGTGTCCGACGAGGCGTAGCCGTTCCAGGCGTAGGCCAGGCCGCCCTCGTACAGGGCCAGCTCGCAGTCCTCCCACAGGCGGAACACCACCAGAGGCTCACCTTCCGCCTCGGTCTGGGTGACGGTCCAGCCGGACAGCTCCAGGGCGTCCACCAGAGCGCTGCCATCATCTAGCACATAATATACGCCGCCGGTCTTGCCCAGCGCGCCGTCGGTCAGGTTTTCAGCCAGGCCGTCGGGGGTGATACTGTCGTCCAGGGGACGGCTGAACCAGCTCAGCAGGGCCCACACGCCCACGACCGCCAGCACAGCCAACACCGCCAGGGCGATTTTGTTGAACCGCACACCCCGGCGGACCTCCTTTTCCATGCTATCCTCATTCATCACGGCAGTTCGCCTCCTTTTTCCACAGTTTACCCTGAAAATGTGGATAATCTGTGAAGAAATCGTGACGATTTTTTAAGGAGGACAGCAGTGTTTTTCCTCAGCCACGTTCCAGGGCAATCATTAAAGCCGCAATATCCGCCGGGCTGACACCCCCGGGAAACAGGTTTCCCGGGGACCCCCTGAATTCATTTACTCGGGGCGAGTGAATCGCCCCTGCGCCAAGGTTTTGCCCTTTGGGCAAAACGCTTGTACGGCGCAACGCGCCGCCCCACTTTGTGGGGCCCCCGCGTCAGCCCCGCTCCAGAGCAATCATCAGCGCGGCGATGTCAGCGGGGCTGACGCCGGAGATACGGCTGGCCTGGCCCAGGTTCAGGGGACGGATGTCCGAGAGCTTCTGCCGGGCCTCCAGCCGCAGGCCCTGGAGGGACTGGTAGTCCAAATCCGGGGGCAGGGGGCGGCTCTCCAGCCGGCGCATCTCCTCCACCTGCCGCTGCTGCCGCTCGATGTAGCCTCGGTATTTCAGGTCAATCTCCACCGCTTCGGTGACGGCGGCGGGCAGGTCGGGCCGGGCAGGGTCCAGGGGAGTGAGGTCCCCATAGGTCATCCGGGGGCGGCGGAGCAGGTCGGCCAGCCTGGCCCCGTTGGGGGCGGGAGGCTCCCCCTTTTCCGCCAGCAGGGCGTCCAGAGCGGGGGAGGGGGACACGCCGGTGCGCTCCAGCCGGGCACACTCCCGGTCCACAGCGGCGTACTTGTCCAGCATAGCCCGGTACCGCTCCTCGCTCACCAGCCCCACCTCATGGCCCACGCCGGTGAGACGGCGGTCGGCGTTGTCCTGGCGACAGAGCAGCCGGTACTCGGTGCGGGAGGTCATCATCCGGTAGGGCTCCTCGGTACCCTTGGTCACCAGGTCGTCGATGAGCACGCCGATATACCCCTGGTCCCGGCTGAGCACCATGGGCGGACGGCCCAACAGCTTCAAAGCGGCGTTGATGCCCGCCACCAGGCCCTGGGCGGCGGCCTCCTCATAGCCGGAGGAGCCGTTGAACTGGCCCGCGCCGTACAGGCCGGGAACTTTTTTGCACTCCAGGGTGGGCAGCAGCTCGGTGGGGTCCACGCAGTCGTACTCGATGGCGTAGGCCGCCCGGGTCATCTCGGCCTGCTCCAGGCCGGGGATGGTATGGAGCATCTCCACCTGCACCTCCTCGGGCAGGGAGGAGGACAAACCCTGGATGTACAGCTCCTCGGTGTCCAGGCCCATGGGCTCGATGAAGAGCTGGTGCCGCTCCTTCTCGGGGAAGCGGACGATTTTGGTCTCAATGGAGGGACAATAACGGGGGCCCACGCCCTCAATGGTGCCGTCGTAGAGGGGGGAGCGGTCCAGGTTGGCCCGGATGACCGCGTGGGTAGCGGCGTTGGTGTAGGTCAGGTGGCACACGGCCTTGTTGTCCGGGGCGGCGGCCGTCTCAAAGGAGAAGGGCTGGGCATCCGGGTCGCCGGGCTGAAGCTCCATTTTGGAGAAGTCCACACTCCGCCGGTGGACACGGGGGGGCGTGCCCGTCTTAAAGCGGCGGATGGAAAGGCCCAGGGTCTTGAGGCAGTCGGTGAGGGGCAGGGCGGCGGAGAGGCCGTCGGGCCCCGAATCCCGCACCACATCGCCCACAATGGTGCGGCCCCCCAGGAAGGTGCCGGTACACACCACCGCCGCCTTCACGGCGTACACCGCCCCGGTGGCGGTGACCACAGCGGACACAGCGCCGTTTTCCGTGCGGATTTCCACCACCTCGGCCTGCTTGACCCACAGGTTCTCCTGCATCTCCAGGGTGTGCTTCATCACCTTCTGGTATTCCCGCCGGTCGGCCTGGGCCCGCAGGGACCACACCGCAGGGCCCTTTCCCTTATTAAGGATGCGGTACTGGATGCAGGCGGCGTCGGCGGCACGGCCCATCTCGCCCCCCAGGGCGTCGATTTCCCGCACCAGGTGGCCCTTGCCCGTGCCGCCGATGGCCGGGTTGCAGGGCATATTGCCCACCGCGTCCAGGTTTACGGTGAAGCACACCGTCCGCAGGCCCAGCCGGGCGGCGGCCAGCGCCGCCTCGATGCCCGCATGGCCTGCGCCGATGACCGCGATATCAAAGGTTCCGCCGAAATATTCCATGGTTATGCTCTCTTTTCTCTGTTAATAGGTCTTTATGCCCCCGATTTCAGCACGATAACCGGCAGATGGGGCCGGTTGAACAGCCGGAAGGAGATGCCGCCGTTGCCCAGGCCCCGGGACACCATCAGGGTGCCGCCGCCGTCCAGGGGATAGAGCCCGGCGGTGTGGGTGGGGAAGAGGCGGCTGCGGGTGTTGTCAATGAGCCCGTCGGTAAAGGGCAGCCGGATGAGGCCCCCGTGGACATGGCCGCAGAGGGTCAGGTCAAAGCCGCACTGGTCGTACACCTGATAGTACTCGTTCCGGTGGGCCAGCAGCACCACATAGGGGTCCCCCAGAGCTTCGTGAATCTCGTCAGACAGCTCCTGGGGCGTCTTCTGGTCATAGGGGCCGTTGGGGTCGTCGATGCCCGCCAGCACAATGGAGTCCCCGCCCCGCTCCAGGGTCAGGTACTCGTTGGACAGCACCGTCACGCCGTACTCCTCCAGCAGGCTCTTCACCGTGCCCGCCTCCCGGATGGCCCACTCGTGGTTGCCGGTGACATAGAAGGTGGGGGCGATGGCGGTGAGCCCCCTGGCCAGCGGCTCCAGAATCCCCATCTGGTCTGCGTCGTCAATCACGTCGCCGGTGATGGCGATGAGGTCGGGGTCCAGCTCCGCCGTCTTTTCCAGCAGGATTTCATTGTCCTCCCCGAACTCCTTGCCGTGGAGGTCGGAAATCTGTACGATGCGGTAGCCGTCAAACCCCGCCGGCAGGCGGCCGGAGGTGACGGTGATGGTCTCGGTCTGAATCCGGTTCTGTTGGTCGTAAAAGAACAGTCCCCCCGCCAGGAACACCAGGACCAGAACCAGAAAAATTCGCAGTCCTCTGCGCCTGGGACGGGAATTCCGTTTTGCCATGGGATGCCTCCAGAGTGTAAAAATCGCGCTTTGCGCTTGGATTTCAGGTCTGCGGCCGTGCCGCCTTAACGATACAGTATACCACGCCCGGCTGCCCCCACGCAAGAAAAGTCGCCCGAACCCTGACGCCGAACCCTGACGCCCGGCCGCCCATTCCTTCCGGCCCGAAGGAATCAACACGGTTTTCTTAAGGTTTTCCCTCGTTTTTTAAGGTTTTGCTCTCTATCTCAGCCCTGTCAGGCGGAAAATCTCCCCTTTCCAGGCACTTTGCGGGCAAAAAAGTATTGACGCGGAGGCAAAAAGCGTGTATGATACCGTTTGTAACCAGTTTGTAATCATTTCACTCCGTTCTGTAATTTCCGGCTTTTGCTGTTTTGCAGGCGGATTCTTATTTTGACTTTTTGCTATTTTCAAGGAGGTCTGGCTCCGATGGATGAAATTCTTCACTCCCACGGCCGGCAGACAGCACCCGACGCCATCCCCGCCGAAGAGACGGCGGGTGGCGCCCGGGAGGGCGCCCGTGAACAGGGTCGCCGTCCCCTGCTGGATGCCCTGATTACCGCAGGCCGCAAGGTGGGCTCTGTGCTCCACCGGGCGGATGCCGCCGTGGCGGGGCACAAGGCGGTGGGCCCCCTGGCCTTCCTGCTGGCCGCCGGTGTCATCGGCACCGCCCTGGTGGTGGGTACCGTGTACACCCCCAGCTATGTGGTGTCGGTGGACGGCGTCACTCTGGGCGTGGTCACCGAGCCGGAGGTGTTTGAGGACGCCATGGACCGGGTGGAGGAGCGGGCCTCCGACATTCTGGGCTATGACTATACCCTGGACAGCACCGTCTCCTACGAGTTTGCCCTCACTGAAAAGGACAAGCTGTCCAACGTGGGCGACTTCGAGACCTACCTCTTCGACCAGATCGGCGAGGTGATGAAGAGCTACGTGCTCAAGGTCAACGGCGAGTTTATCGGCGCCGCCGAGGACGAGGCTTCCCTCACCGCTATGCTGGACGCCATCAAGGCCCCCTATGTCAATGAGAACACCACCTCCGCCGACTTTGTGGAGTCTGTGTCCATCACCCGGCAGTACACCCCCTCTGATGTGGAGCAGGACCTGTCCGTCATGCAGGCCCGCCTGACCGAGAACACCAACGGCCAGACCACCTACGAGGTCCAGAGCGGCGACACCTTCATGCAGATCGCCTACGACAACGACATGTCCATGTCCGAGCTGGAGGCGCTCAACCCCGATGTGGACGTGAACAAGATCTATATCGGCCAGATTCTCAACGTCCGTGAGGTCATCCCCTTCCTGTCCGTTGAGACCACCGAGACCGTCACCTACCAGGAGGCCATTGCCAGCCCGGTGGAGGAGGTCCAGGACGACTCCATGTACCAGGGCGAGACCAAGGTGCTGGACCCCGGCAGCGAGGGCCTGGCTGAGATTACCGCCGACGTGACCTACGTCAACGGCAACGAGCGCGAGCGCACCGTCACCAACACCGTCACCCTCACCGAGCCCACCACCAAGGTCATCGCGGTGGGCACCAAGGAGCGGCCCAGCTGGCTGCCCAATGGCTACTTTATCTGGCCCGTGTACGGCAATATCACCTCCTACTTCGGCTACCGCTATATCTTCGGCAGCTACAGCTACCACTCCGGTATCGACATTGCCGCCCCCTACGGCACCGGCATCCAGGCCGCTGACGGCGGCACCGTCATCTGGGCGGGCACCGGCACCGGCAGCAACTGGAGCTACGGCAAGTACGTGATTATCGACCACGGTAACGGCTATCAGACCTACTACGCTCACTGCTCCAGCCTGCTGGTCAGCGTGGGAGACAAGGTCTACCAGGGTCAGACCATCGCCAAGGTGGGTTCCACCGGCCGGTCCACCGGCAACCACTGCCACTTCCAGGTGAAGATCAACGGCACCACCGTCAACCCCCTGTCCTACCTGCCCTGACTGTGAACCAGCAAAGTCCCCTGCACCCCATGGTGCAGGGGACTTTTTTGTCCCTGTACCGGAACAATTTCCCTTTTTCCACGTCGAAAAAAGCAGAAAAAACCTCTTGCTTTTTTCGAACATTTGTTGTATTCTATATTCGAACACAGGTTCCATAATTACAGGAACAGCCCCTGGAAAGCGCAGGATAAAAAGTCCGGTTTATCGGACGAATTGTATGCTATGCTGTATCCATCAAAAGCCGGGAGGGACCGCCATGGAGACCATCTATTACAACCTGGACGCATGCCGTCTGACGGTATACGAAATGGCCAGCGGGGAGGCCGCCCCCGCGCCCAGAGATATGCTCTTCCTCCGCACCCAGCCCCGTACCCCCCAGCGGGAGGGGAAGGTGCTGGACTTTGACGCCTGCCGCCGTGCCCTGACAGGGGAGGAGACCCCCTTTGACCTGCCGGAGGACGCTGGGGAGGAGATTCCGGAGGAGGTTCCCGCCGTGGAACAGCCCCGTCAGCGCCGTCCCCGCCGGCTCCACCTGGCCCTGGACGCCGCCGCGTCCCTGGCGGTGGTGGTCATGGCGGCGGTGGTGGTGAGCCAGTTTCTCCGCCTGTTCTGAGGTCGAAACAGGATTTTTTTGCCCCATTTCCCCCGCCGTCCTTGACGGAACCGGGTTTTGGTGATACAATGTCGGGCAGAAACAGGCTTTGACCGGGAGGAGTACGCGGAGACCCGGACCTGAGAGAGACGCCGGCTGGTGAGAGGCGTCCGAAGGTCCCGCGGAAGGCGCCCGTAAGCCGTGGGGAGGAAATGCCCCGCCGGTCCCCCGCCGTTACCGGGTTCGAGTGCGGAGCGGTCATGCTCCGAATTCAGGTGGCACCACGGAGTTTTCATCCGCCCTGAGCATCCGCTCAGGGCGGTTCTTGTTTTTCCGGCCGCCTTTCCACCGGCAAATCACAGACAGAAGGAGTTTGAGTTTTATAATGAAGAACACCGAAAAGACCATGGAAAAAATCGTGGCCCTGTGCAAGGGCCGGGGCTTCGTCTATCCCGGCAGCGAGATTTACGGCGGCCTGGCCAACTCCTGGGACTACGGCCCTCTGGGCGTGGAGCTGAAGAACAACGTGAAGCGGGCCTGGTGGAAGAAGTTTGTCCAGGAGAACCCCTACAACGTGGGTCTGGACGCCGCCATCCTGATGAATCCCCAGGTGTGGGTGGCCTCCGGCCATGTCTCCACCTTCAACGACCCCCTCATCGACTGCAAGGCCTGCAAGATGCGTCACCGCGCCGACAAGCTCATTGAGGACTACCTCCAGGAGACCGGCCGCACCGACGTGAACGTGGAGGCCATGACCCAGGAGGAGATGGTGGCCTTCATCCGGGACAACAACGTGCCCTGCCCCGGCTGCGGCAAGAGCGACTTCACCGACATCCGCAAGTTCAACCTGATGTTCAAGACCCACCAGGGCGTCACCGAGGACTCCTCCACCGAGGTCTATCTCCGTCCCGAGACCGCCCAGGGTATCTTCGTCAACTTCCAGAACATCCAGCGCACCACCCGCAAGAAGCTGCCCTTCGGCGTGTGCCAGGTGGGCAAGAGCTTCCGCAACGAGATCACCCCCGGCAACTTCATCTTCCGCATCCGTGAGTTCGAGCAGATGGAGCTGGAGTTCTTCTGCCAGCCCGGCACCGATCTGGAGTGGTTCGCCTACTGGCGTCAGTACTGCCACGACTGGCTCACCAACCTGAACATCAAGGACGAGAACCTGCGCCTGCGTGACCACGAGCCCGAGGAGCTGGCCTTCTACTCCAAGGCCACCACTGACTTTGAGTTCATGTTCCCCTTCGGCTGGGGCGAGCTGTGGGGCGTGGCCGACCGCACCGACTACGACCTGAAGCAGCATCAGGAGCACTCCGGCAAGGACATGACCTACTTCGACCAGGAGAAGAACGAGCACTATGTGCCCTACGTCATCGAGCCCTCCCTGGGCGCCGACCGCGTGACCCTGGCCTTCCTGGTGGAGGCCTACGACGAGGAGGTCGTGGACGAGGCCAAGAACGACGTCCGCACCGTCATGCGCTTCCATCCCGCCCTGGCTCCCTTCAAGTGCGCCGTGCTGCCCCTGAGCAAGAAGCTAGGCCCCGCCGCTCAGGAGGTGTACGCCCAGCTGTCCAAGTACTTCATGGTGGACTACGACGAGGCCGGCTCCATCGGCAAGCGCTATCGCCGTCAGGACGAGATCGGCACGCCTCTGTGCATCACCGTGGACTTCCAGACCGTGGGCGACGAGAACACCCCCGCCGACCACTGCGTCACCGTCCGTGACCGCGACACCATGGAGCAGGTGCGTCTGCCCATCGACCAGCTGAAGGCTTATATCGAGGAGAAGATCGCGTTCTAATTTCGGGCATAAGAGAGCTGTCTCCGACGGGGTACTTTTCTCCGGCGAAAAGTACCCAAAAGCCGCCGGGGACACAGGGGCGGAAGGGCCCTTTCAGGGCCAAACGCCCCCGTTTCCCCGGACCCCTTTCGGGGATGCGTCCGGCGGCGGTGGTGTCCAACCAGCCACCGAACCTGAAAGCTGTTGCTTGCCGGTTCGGCTCTTCCGTATCGTTACCCCTCTGCCCGAGCAGCGTTACCCGCCCAGACTTGAAAGTCGCTGCGATTCATCGGCGATCTCAATGCCGCCCCAACTCTCTGCGCCGGTATTTCAGTCTGCGCCCGAACAACTCTGAACAACTCTTTTACCTTCCTCCGGAAAGTCCTTTCCAAGTTCCCAAATGTGACCCGCCGCACCGGCGGCCTGCCGGTGCGGCGGGTTTGTTTTTCCTGCCTTGTAAAAACGGAGTCAAAATTATGAAAAAATTGATGCAAAAGCTGGACCCCATCGCCAAAAATCCTGTGCTCACCCCGGTGCTGTGCGTGCTGATGGGGGTGTGTATTGGGGTGCTGTCCCTGTGGTTTGCCTGCGTGGACAACCGCACCGCCATGTTCATCAGCTACTTTACCCACCCCCTTATCGCCCTGCTCAACATCCTGCCGGTGGTATTCCTGTCCCTGCTGCTCTATTTCCTCATCGGCCGGGCCTGGATTTCCTACCTGGTGACGGCGGCGCTGACCATGGGCCTCACCTTCGCCAGCTTTTACAAGCTCACCTTCCGCAACGACCCCATGATGTTTGAGGACATCCTCCTCATCCGGGAAGCGGGCAACATGGCGGGCAAGTACCAGCTCTTCCTCAACAAGAGCATGGTCATGGCCCTGGTGCTGCTGGTGCTGGGGCTGGTGTTCCTGCTGCTCTGCGCCAGAGCCAAAACCTCCTGGAAGCCCCGTCTGCTCTGCGCCCTGGTGACCATCCTGATGGCCTTCCCCCTGTACGCCCTGTACACCGACGCCAACATCTACAACAACAAGACCCGCAACGAGGACCTCATCTCCCCCTGGTCGGCCACCCAGGTGTACACCTCCAAGGGCTTCCTCTATCCCTTCCTGTACAGCATCCGCTCCGCCTCCGACCCGGCCCCCGAGGACTACGACGCCAAGGCCTGCGAGGAGATTATGTCCGGCTACACCGACGCCGACATCCCCGAGGAGCAGAAGGTGGACATCTTCACCATCCAGCTGGAGGCCTACAACGACTTCACCAAGTTCGGCACACCTGAGCTGAACCCGGAGGTATACCGGGTGTTCCACGAGCTGGAGTCCGAGGGCTACACCGGCAACCTGGTGACCAACATCTTTGCCGGCGGCACCATCGACACCGAGCGGTGCTTCCTCACCGGCTACTCCAGCCTGGGCTCCTTCCGTTCTCCCTCCAACTCCTACGCCTGGTACTTCCGTGACCAGGGCTACTACGCCACCGGCAGCCACTCCTGCTATGCCTGGTTCTACAACCGTGAGAACATCAACGCCAACCTGGGCCTGGAGGACTACAAGTTCGTGGAGAACTACTACGGCGAGCTGACCGGCGGCGGCATCGGGTACGACGACGTGCTCTTCCCCGAGATCATCAACCTCTATGAGGAGCACAAGGCCAATGACGACCGGCCCTATTTCTCCTTCAACGTGACCTACCAGGGCCACGGCCCCTACGACACCGACCGGACCTGGTACGGGGACGGCTGGGTGGTGGACGACGGGTCCTACACCCAGGAGGAGCTGAATCTGATGAACAACTATTTCGGCTCCCTGAAGAACACCGGCGATAACCTGGAGATGTTCTTTGACTACTTCCGGGAGAGCGAGGACCCGGTGGTCATTGTCCTCTTCGGCGACCACAACCCCTGGATGGGTGACGCCAACAGCGTGTACAACAAGCTGGGCATTGACCTGGACCTGTCCACCAAAGAGGGCTTCATGAACTACTATGCCACCCGCTACCTCATCTGGGCCAACGACGCGGCCAAGGAGGTTCTGGGCTGTGATTTCCAGGGCGAAGGCCCCGACCTGAGCCCCAATTTCCTCATGACCGAGCTGTTTGACCTGTGCGGCTGGGAGGGTCCCGCCTTCATGCAGGCCACCCGGCCGGTGATGGAGGCTCTGCCCGTCATCAACACCCCCACCGGCCTCTACTTTGAGGACGGAAACCTGACCAAGGACCTGACCGACGAGAACCAGGCCCTGGCCGACCGGTACGACAGCCTCCAGTACTACTGGCGCAAGCACTTTGTGGGATAAAATTACGGCCCGCCGGATTTTGAAATCCGGCGGGCCGTGTTTTATTTCTGCTCTTTCTCCCCGGCAGGGGAGAGGATCTGATATATTTTTTCCGACACCGGCGGCTGACCTCCCGCCGCCTGCCAGCCCGCGGAAAAGGCCAGCCGCACCATGGAAAACAGATAATTCTCCGCCTCGTCGTACTCATGCCGGTCCAAAAACGCAGAAAACGCCGCTTCAAAGTCGTTTGTGTACACTGCAATCACCTCACCACTATTTTACACGATTAAACAATATAATGCAAAGAGAAATCGTGAATCATAGTATTATCTCGTATAGAGGTGATATGGTGAAGCCTTTAAAGAAAAGTGTCAGTATTACACTAGATATGCCTGTTTTGGAACAGATTCAGGCCCTGGCAGAACGGGAAGACCGTTCGTTGTCCAGTTATATCAACCTGGTGCTCAAAGCCCATTTGGAGGACCTGGAGAAGAAGAAACAGCCGTAATGTAACGACAGGCCCGCACTGTAAAAGCAGTGCGGGCCTGTCTGTCGTTTCAGCGCTGGGCGGCGGACCCGCTCGGGCAGAGACTAAATCACAAAGCAGAGACTTGGGGCGGCATTGAGATCGCCAATGAATTGCAAAAGCTTTCAAGTCTGGGCGGGTAACGCTGCTCGGGTAGAAGGGAAACGGCACGCAGGGCACCGAACCGGCAAGCAACTGCTTTCAAATACGGTGGCCGATGAATTGCACCGCCGCCTCGTCCTCGCAAGCTGCGTATCGCTCAGCCCGCCGCAAGCGGCAGGCCTCGTTCACTCCGCTGCTCGTCCTCTCCCCACACGACCCGCTTCGCTGGGCTCGTGCGGGGGCCCCATATTGTCCCCGAAAGGGGGTACCATGGGGCAACGGGCGCGTTTGGCCCTAACAGGGCCCTCCGCGCCTGTTGCCCCATGGCGGCTTTTGGGTACTTTTCGCCGGAGAAAAGTACCTCCCCGAAGGGCCGCTCCCCTCAACATTCTCGGAGAACGGATTTTTCTCCACAAAAAGCCCATACAATGTGGAAAACCAGCCGGGAACAAATTGCTCCCGGCTGGTTTTGTTGTGTATATCCGATTATTCCTCGTCCAGCTTAAGCACGGCCATAAACGCCTCGGTGGGAATCTGGACAGACCCAAGAGAGCGCATCTTCTTCTTGCCCTCTTTCTGCTTCTCCAGCAGCTTCTTCTTACGGGTAATATCGCCGCCGTAGCACTTGGCAAGCACGTCCTTACGCATGGCCTTGACCGTCTCACGGGCGATAATCTTGCCGCCGATGGCCGCCTGAACAGGCACCTCGAAGAGCTGACGGGGGATATTCTCCTTCAGCTTCTCGCACAGACGGCGGGCGCGGCCGTAGGCCTTGTCCTTGTGGGCGATAAAGCTGAGGGCGTCCACCTGGTCGCCGTTGACCAGCATGTCCACCTTCACCAGGTCGCTGGAACGGTAGCCCTCCAGCTCGTAGTCCAGGGAGGCGTAGCCCTTGGTGCGGGCCTTCAGGGTGTCGAAGAAATCGTAGATAATCTCGTTGATGGGCATGGAGTAGTGCATCTCCACCAGGTTGGTGTCCAGATACTGCATGTCCTTGAACTCCGCACGGCGCTCCTGGCACATGGGCATGATGTTGCCCACATAGTCGGGGGGCGTGATGATGGACACCTTGGCGTAGGGCTCCCGGGCCTCGGTAATTTGGCCGGGGTCGGGGTAGTTGTGGGGATTGTCCACCCGGAGCACCGTGCCGTCGGTCTTGGTAATCTCATAGATAACGCTGGGCAGGGTGGTGATGAGGTCCAGGTCAAACTCCCGCTCCAGACGCTCCTGGATAATCTCCATATGGAGCATACCCAGGAAGCCGCAGCGGAAGCCAAAGCCCAGGGCCGCGGAGGACTCGGGCTCAAAGGACAGGGAGGCGTCGTTGAGCTGGAGCTTCTCCAGGGCGTCCCGCAGGTCGGGGTACTTGGAGCCGTCCTCGGTGTAGATGCCGCAGTAGACCATGGCACGGGCGGGACGGTAGCCGGGCAGCGCCTCGGCAGCGGGCCGGGCGGCCTCGGTGACGGTGTCGCCCACCTGGGTGTCCTTCACGTTCTTGATGGAGGCGGTGAAGTAGCCCACCTCGCCGGCAATCAGCTCCTTGCAGGGCTCCATGCCCAGGGGGAGCAGGTGGCCGCACTCGATGACGTCGTAGGTGGCGCCCGAGGCCATCATCTTCACGCTCATGCCGGCCTTGATGGTGCCCTCCATGACGCGGAAATAGACGATAACGCCCCGGTAGGCGTCGTACTGGCTGTCGAAGATAAGGGCCTTCAGGGGTGCGGAGGGGTCGCCCTTGGGGGCGGGGACGTTCTTTACGATGTCCTCCAGCACCGCGTCGATGTTGATGCCCATCTTGGCGGAGATTTCGGGGGCATCGGCGGCGGGAATGCCAATGATGTTCTCAATCTCCTCCTTCACCCGGGCGGGGTCGGCGGCGGGCAGGTCAATCTTGTTCACCACCGGGAGAATCTCCAGGTCGTGCTCCATGGCCAGGAAGGTGTTGGCCAGGGTCTGGGCCTCGATGCCCTGGGCCGCGTCCACGATGAGCACCGCGCCCTCGCAGGCCGCCAGAGAGCGGGAGACCTCATAGTTGAAGTCCACGTGACCCGGGGTGTCGATGAGATTCAGCTCGTAGGTATCGCCGTCGGCGGCCTGGTAGGTCAGCCGCACCGCACGGGCCTTGATGGTGATGCCGCGCTCACGCTCCAGGTCCATGTTGTCCAGCAGCTGGCTCTCCATGTCCCGCTCGGCCACGGCGTTGCACTTCTCAATCAGCCGGTCGGAAAGGGTGGACTTTCCGTGGTCAATATGTGCGATAATAGAAAAATTGCGAATTTTGGATTGATCGGTCATAAACAAAACCTCCGGTAGGGAATCGCCAAATCAAAGCCCAGCGGAGCGGGTTTGATTTGGAAAGGACGAACAGCGGAGCGAGCGAGCTTTCCCCTTCAGGGGGAAGCGAGGGATGCGGAGCTTGTGAGGACGCTATACCTCCAATAGGGGGATACAGGTCAAATAAGAGGGATGCCGCCTTACTTCCGGTCGGTGCGGCGGAAGTTCATGCCCCGGTTAATGCGCTCGCCGGTGTTGTGGATAATCTGGAGGAGCGACTGGTAGGGGCCGGGGTAGTTCTTGGACAGGGCGTCGTGATTCATGGCGGGGAAGGAGCCCTTCTCCTTGGCGTGGAGGGCCAGGGCCTCCACATAGTCCACCTCGGAGCAGATCATGTCCGCGTCGGGCACGCCGGCGCCGAACTGGGCGGAGGGCACGGAGAAGAAGTCCTCGTTCTGGGTCACGTCGGCCCGGTAGAGGTGGCGGAAGAGCTTGTACACCGCGGTACCCAGGTAGTCGGAGGCCGCCCGGATGGCATCCCGCTTGCCCACCTTGCCCAGCAGGTCGAAGAGCACGCTGATGGAGTTGACCAGCAGCTTCTTGGACAGGGTGGCCATGATGCTCCCGTGGAGCACGTTGTCCTTTTCGGCGGAGTAGTCGTACAGCTCCTCGGCGCCGATGGTGGTGCCGTCCCTGGTGAGGGTCCGGCCCAGCAGGAAGTCGGCGGACACGTTATAGTAGTCGCAGGCCTTGATGACAAAGGCCAGGCCGGGCTCCCGGATGCCGTTTTCATAGTGGGAGAGCAGCGCCTGGGAGATGCCCAAATCCTTGGCCACCGCCCGCTGGGACGCGCCCTTCTCCTGCCGCAGGAGGGAGAGGGAACGGGAAAAATCGGAACTCATGCTTGCACACACCTTTTTCATTTCAGACGGGATTTCCGTCTTGTTTCTATATGACAGCCAGTATAGTATACCCTGTTGGAATACAAAAAGTAAAGTATAATTTTGCCCGTTTTGTGGCTTTGACCATTGAGAACCGCCGCAGGGGTGGTGTATAATAAAAGGACATAAGGGAATATTGCCCTATTTTACATGGAATGAATATTGGAGGATGATTCCCATGGAGATGTTTAACAAGCTCATCGAGACCCTGAAGGCCAACCCCAAGCGCATCGTCTTTACCGAGGGCACCGATGCCCGTATCCTGGAGGCCAGCGCCCGTCTGCTGACCGGCAACTGGCTCAAGCCCGTGCTGGTGGGCAACGTGGACGAGGTGAAGAAGGCCGCCGCTGAGCACGGCTTCAACATCGACGGCGCCGAGATCGTGGACCCCGAGACCTACGAGGGCATGGAGGCCATGGTGGAGAAGATGGTGGAGCTGCGCAAGGGCAAGATGACTGCCGACGAGTGCCGCGCCGCTCTGAAGAAGGGCAACTACTTCGGCACCATGCTGGTGAAGATGGGCGTGGCCGACTGCCTGCTGGGCGGCGCTACCTACTCCACCGCCGACACCGTCCGTCCCGCCCTGCAGCTGATCAAGACCAAGCCGGGCAACAAGATCGTCTCCTCCTGCTTCATCCTGGTCCGTGAGACCTCCACCGGCGGCGCCGACGTGCTGGCCATGGGCGACTGTGCCATCAACATCAAGCCCAGCGACGACGATCTGGTTGAGATCGCCCTGGAGACCGCCAAGTGCGCCAAGATCTTCGGCATCGACCCCAAGGTGGCCTTCCTGAGCTACTCCACCAAGGGCTCCGGCAAGGGCGAGGACGTGGACAAGATGCGTTCCGCCTGCGAGAAGGCCAAGGCTCTGGCTCCCGACCTGGCCATGGACGGCGAGATGCAGTTCGACGCCGCCGTGTCCCCCACCGTGGGCCAGCTGAAGTTCCCCGGCTCCAAGGTGGCCGGCTACGCCAACACCTTCATCTTCCCCGACATCAACGCCGGCAACATCGGCTACAAGATTGCCCAGCGTCTGGGCGGCTTTGACGCCTACGGTCCCATCCTGCTGGGCCTCAATGCCCCCATCAACGACCTCTCCCGCGGCTGCAACGCCGACGAGGTCTACTCCATGGCCATCATCACCGCTGCTCTCTCCTGAGCGTCGGAACCTGACCGGAATGAAAATGCCGGACCCCGTGAGGGGTCCGGCATTTTTCTGCTTTTACTAGCCAAAACGGCTTACTGACCCAGTAGTTGAGCCTTCTTCCGGTCAAATTCCTCCTGGGTGATGACCCCCTGATCCAGCAGCTCCTTGTACCGCTTCAGGGCCTCAATGACGTCCTCCTCGCCCTGTCCGGCGGCAGGGGCGGGCTGAGGCTCCTCAGCCGCAGGTGCGGGGGCTCCGGGGGCCTCGGTCTGACTGACGGCGTTGATGGTGTTCTGCATCAGCATGGGCGGCACGATGCCCGCAAAGATGGACAGCAGCACACAGGGGGAGGTGAGCTCGGCGTAAAGCCCCTTGCTGCGGGCCAGGGCGTCCACCCGCTGGGCGCTCTGATAGGTCCAGTAGATGGTGTAGAAGGGGATGAACATGCACAGCAGCAGCTTGGTGGTGGGGTTACGGGAGGGCGCGCCCTCCACCCGGTTCAGATAGCGGGTGGTACGGTAAATCCACACCAGATGGTAGATGCCCAGAGTGAAAATCAGCAGCAGGGCACAGGACATCAGGTCCACATAGCCCTCCGCCCGGTAGGCCATGTACCCGCCGGCGCCGTAGGTCCCCTGGCCGCCCTCACCGGCAGCGCTCATCACCGGCCCCGGTCCGGCCATAAACCGGGCCGCGCACCACAGGGCGGCCGTGCGCACCACCTCGGAGAGGATGGTAAACGGCAGATGAAAATCACCTTCGTTCAGCTCCATCTGGCCCAGCAGGATGGAAATCACCATCAGGCTGGACAGAGTGGCCAGAGCGGGGGGCAGGAACCAGAGCATGCGGCCCTTGCCGCTGACCATGAGAAAGCCCAGCACCACAAAAGCCAGCAGGGCCAGGAGATAGAGGGGGTTCCACAGTCCCATAAACAGCCTGTTCAGGCCCCTTATGTTGTACAGCTTTCCATCAAGAATAAACAGCTTCAGGGTATGGGTCGAGAAGCCTGCAACGCCTCTGGCCAGCAGCGTACAGAGCAGCAGAACGGCAATGACCGCGGGGACTCCGGCTCTGGGCTTACCGATGAACAGGAACACCGCCAGCACCAGAAAGAGGAAGGGCGGCAGCATGAACTGAATCATCTGCGCCGCATCTTCCACCAGCATATCGCCGTACACCAGGTTCACGGCTCCCCAGGACAGGGCCACGACTATTGACAGGATTCCGCCGATTATGGCGGCGGGATTTGCGCTCTTTTTCACGGTTTTCTCCTCCTTTTGACATAAAGCACACACTTACATGTCATATATAGCACAGAGGAGAGGGGGAAACAATATTCCGGCTGCATAGGGTTTTCCGCCCCGCCCGCGCAAAAGCAAAGCCCCCCGGGCGGACACGCTGTCCGCTCCGGAGGGCTGTTTTCTGGGTTTTTGCCGACGGATTAGTCGTCGGGAGTCATATAATAGGGCTTCATCAGGCTGGGCTGCTCGGTGGAGTCCTTCTGGCTGCCCCGGCGGAACATCATATCCGGGGGACCGTTTCGGCGGCCGCGGCTGCGGCGCTTCTTATCCTCACGGCTGCCGCTGTCCTTGGGCTGCTCCTGCCTGGGGGCGGGCTTTTCCGCCTTCTTCTCCTTTTTGGGCTTGGCGGGCGCCTGCTCCCTGGCCTTTTTCTCCTGCTTGGGCTGGGCCTGGGCCTTCTTCTTCCGGGGCGCCTTCTTCTCCTCCTCACGGCGGGGCGCTGCGGGACGGCTCAGGGTCCGGGGCTTGGGGGCCAGCAGACGGGCGGTGGCGTCCAGAATCACGTCGCCGTCCAGGGGATTGGGCTTGTAGAAGTCGGTCCGGGGCTGGCTGGGCGCTGCGGGCATGGTGTCCTCCAGCCGCTGCTGCCGCACGCCCCGGCGGCTCTTCTTTTTGGGCTGCTGGGGCTCCTCCACGGGCGCGGGGGCCTGGACAGCCACAGGGGCGGCCTGCTCCGCGGTCTGGCTCTGGCCGGACTTCTTTTTCCGGCGGCGGCGCTTCTTGGCAGGGGCCTCCGCCGCCTCAGGTGCGGGGACAGGCTCCTCCACCGGGGCGGGCGCGGCCTGCTGTTTGGCCTTGCGGGCCTCGGCGGCGGCCTTGTTTGCCGCGTTACGGGCACGGCGGCGCTCCTTGGCGGCGGCACGGGCCTCGGCGTCGTCGGCGTTCACCGGGCGGCCCTTGGCGTCCCTGGGGGCCTCAAAGACCTCCATGGGCCAGGGGTTGTTCTTGGCCACCGGCACCTTGCGGCCGATGAGCTTCTCGATATCCTTCAGATATTCCTGCTCGCCGAAGTCGCAGAAGGATACGGCGGTGCCTCCGCGGCCGGCACGGCCGGTGCGGCCGATGCGGTGGACGTAGGTCTCGGGCACCTCGGGCAGGTTGTAGTTGAACACGTGGGACAGCTCTTCAATGTCCAGACCACGGGCGGCGATATCGGTGGCCACCAGACAGCGTACCTTGCCCGCCTTGAAGTCGGCCAAAGCCTGCTGCCGGGCGGTCTGGCTCTTGTTGCCGTGGATGGCCGCGGCGGTGATGCCAGCCTTCACCAGGTCGCCGGCCACCTTGTTGGCCCCGTGCTTGGTGCGGGTGAACACGATGGCGTTCTTCACGTCCAGACCCTCCACCAGCCAGGCCAGCAGCTTGGTCTTGTTGCCCTTGTCCACCAGATAGACGCTCTGGTCGATGATTTCAACGGGGGAGGACACCGGGTCCACCGCCACCTTTACCGGGTTTTTCAGCAGGCCGTTGACCAGGTCCATGACCTCGGGGGGCATGGTGGCGGAGAAGAAGAGGGTCTGCTTCACGTCGGGCAGCAGCTTGAGCACCCGGCGCACGTCGTGGATGAAGCCCATGTCCAGCATCCGGTCGGCCTCGTCCAGGACGAAAATCTCCAGCCTGGACAGGTCCACAAAGCCCTGACCCTGGAGGTCCAGCAGGCGGCCGGGGGTGGCCACCAGGATGTCCACGCCCTTCTTCAGCTTATCCACCTGGGGCTGCTGGCCCACGCCGCCGAAGATGACGGCGGAGCGGAGGGGCAGGTGCTTGCCGTAGGCCTCGAAGCTCTCCTGAATCTGGAGGGCCAGCTCACGGGTGGGGGTGAGGATGAGGGAGCGGATGGGCCGTCCGGCGGGGATGTTTCCGCCCAGCCGCTGGAGGATGGGGGCGGCGAAGGCGCAGGTCTTGCCTGTGCCGGTCTGGGCGCAGCCCAGTACGTCACGGCCCGCCAGAGCGGGGGGAATGGCCTTTTCCTGGATGGGGGAGGGCTTCTCATAGCCCAGCTCGGCCAGGGCCTTCAGAATGGATTGGGTCAGGCCCAGTTCACGAAAGGTCATACAACACACAATTCCTTTGTCAAATATTTGCGGAGGGCAGCTCCGTTCAGCCCGCCGGCGTCATGGCCGGGGCACAGACCGCCGCTGCCGGCAGGCCGTCAAAAAGACACCCCCGGATGGTTCAGCAGGGGTGTCTGCGGTCCACATATCACGGCGTACCGGCCGGGGCGGCTCCGCACCGCCCCGTATCTTGATTTAGTATATCACAAAATACAGAATATTACCAGTGGAGATGCGGGGATGCCTTTACCCGCCAGACCCGCTCGGGCAAACGCTGAAATACAACGCAGAGGCTTTGTGCGGCATTGAGAAAGGTCATTGAATTGAAACTACTTACAAGTCTGGGAGGGTAACGCTGCTCGGGCAGAAGGGGAACGGCATGCAGAGCACCGAACCGGCAAGCAACTGCTTTCAGGTTTGGTGGCCGATGAATTGCACCGCCGCAGGACGCATCCTTGAAAGGGGTCCGGGGAAACGGGGGCGTTTGGCCCTAACAGGGCCCGCCGCCCCTGTGTCCCCGGCGGCTTTTGGGTACTTTTCGCCGGTGAAAAGTACCTCCCCGAAGGGCGTTCCTTTTACTCCCCGTCCCGGCGGGCGATAAGGGCCCGGAGCACGGCGGCCACCGTCTCCTCCAGGGTCTGGCCGTCGGCGTCCACGGTGATGTCGGCGTACTTCTCGTAGAGAGGGGAGCGGTAGTTGTACACGTCGGCCAGGGTCTGGCCGGGGGAGAGGGCAATGCCCCGGGTGCTCATGTTGTTGAGCCGTCCCTCCAGCTCCTCCAGAGACACCCGCAGGTACACCACGGTACCCAGCTCCTTCAGGTGGCCGATGGCCCCCTGGCGGCACACCGCGCTGCCGCCCGGTGCAATGACCGTGCCGGTACACTCCACCGAGCAGATGGCCGCCTCCTCCGCGTCCAGGAAGGGCTCCAGCCCCCGCTGGTCCAGAATCTCCTGGAGGAGGGCGCCCTCCCGCTGCTGAATGGTCAGGTCGGTGTCCAGAAAGCCGTAGCCCAGGGTCTTGGCCAGCAGCACGCCCACGGTGCTCTTGCCCGAACCGGGCATGCCGATAAGAATGATATTATCCACTTGCGTCGCTCCTTTTTAGCCGGGCAGGGAGATGGTATCCCGCTTCCGTTCTGTGCTGTAACTGTGGCTGGAGTACTCCATGGTCAGCTCTCCCGCTCCGTCGGGGATGGACAAAATCCCGGTGAGCACGGTGCTCTGCCCGGCGGGCAGCCACACCTCGTTCCAGGTCTGCCGGTCCTCGTCGGCCAGATAGACCGTGTAGTTGGGCTCACAGGTGAGCCACCACTCGTCGTCGTCATAGAAGCTGAAGTAGTTCAGACTGATCCAGGCGTCGTAGTTGCCCACGTTGGACACCTCCACCGTCACCTCCCACAGGCTCTCGCCCTGGTACTCCTCCGACGGCCCCTGCCGTACGGCGGAGGTCACATGGGCGGAGATGGTGGTGTCGTCCCAGTAGTAGTTGTTCGTGGTGGCGAAGAGGGCCACGGCGATGACCACAATGGCCACCGCCACGCCGATGAGGGTAGGCTTCTCCCAGCCGCCGCCGGCCTCATAAATCTGGTTGGAGCCGCACCGGGGACAGGTGTCCCGCCGGCCATGCCAGCTCTTTCCGCATTGGGCACAGTGCTTCTTCACGGTGCTGCCTCCTCCCGCTGGGGCAGGGTGATGGCGTATGTATGAATGGCCTCCACCCGCTCCGTCTTGTCCTTGCCGGTCCGCTCCTCCATGCACAGCGCGGCGCTGTCAAAGCCCTTGGGCACATAGAACAGCATCTGTCCCTCCGCCGGCTCCCACCAGATGAGGTCGTAGGAGACAACGGGGGTAAACCCCATATTCTTGAGCATCTCCAGGGCGGTGGAGTCCTCCAGCAGGGGGATGTAGTGCCCCCCGTCCAGGGCCAGGTAGAATTCCCCGATGGGGTACTCCCAGTCCAGAGCGCTGCCGCCGGTGACGGTCACGTCCACGGCCAGCAGGTCAAAATCCGCCCACCACAGCCGGGAGCTGGGGTCCAGGTCCACCCAGGACACCCCGTTCACCTTCACGGTCAGCTCGCCCACCTGGAAGGTGTCCGACGTCTCGGCCACGGTGACAATGGGTTCGTTCTCGGGCAGGCGGTACCGCACCACGCCCCAGGCGATGAGGGCGGCGCACACCACCAGCCCGATGACAATGAGCAGCCGGAGCACCAGGGTGCCGCCGCTGCGCTGGGCGGGTATGGTCATATCCGGCTGGGGGAAGGGCGCCTCCGGCTCCTGGGCCGGAGGCGTGGAGAACTGAAAATGGCCTGTATTTCCGCCGGTCTCCTCCCGGGGTGCCCGGCGGCCGCACTCGGGGCAGAAGTCCCGCTTGTCCCCGTCGTAGACCTTGCCGCAGTTGTCGCATTTGACTCGTCTCACGGTTGGAATTCCTCCCGTTCTCCGTCCGGCCTGGCCTGACGGCTGATTGCGGTTTTGCGCTGAAAGCAAAGTATAATAGCCGCTTCGCGGCTATTATACCAAATTCCCCCGGGAAATGGAAGTGCCCCCCTCAGCTGAGGAACATATCCACGTCGGCCACGGTGAGGCCCTCCTGGAGGGCCAGGCTCAGGCCGTAGCCGATTACCTTGGAGATGTCGGCCACCTGGCTGTCAATCTCCCTGGGGGTGACGATGACCCCCTTGCCGCTGTCTCCCAGCGCGCCCGGGTCCAGGCCGGGCCGGCCCGCCTCGGAGAGCACGTCGGCGCAGAGAGTGGCCGCGTCCACCACCGTGGGCACCCCCACGGCGATGACAGGCACCCCCAGAGTCTCCTCATTCAGAGCGGCCCGGGCGTTGCCCACCCCCGAGCCGGGGACAATGCCGGTGTCCGCAATCTGCACCGTGCGGCACAGCCGGGACAGGCTGCGGGAGGCCAGGGCGTCCACCGCCACCACCCGGGCGGGCCGCACCGCACCCGCCACTGCCGCCGCCAGCTCGCCGCTCTCCACGCCGGTGGTGCCCAGCACCCCGGCGGCCAGGGCGGACACCGGCCGGAAGGAACCAAAGTGCTCGGGCATCTTCTCCACCAGATGGCGGGTGACCAGCGTGTGCCCCACCGTCAGGGGGCCCACCGCGTCGGGGGTGATGTCCCGGTTGCCCAGACCCACCACCAGCACGCTCTCGCCCGGCTCCAGCTTCAGCAGGGCCCGCAGCTCCGCCGCCACCGCACGGGCCGCCCGGCCAAAGGCGTCCTGCTCCCGGCGCTCCAGGCCGTCCAGCTCCACCGTCACATATGCCCCTTGCGGCTTGCCTAAAGCCCTTGCCCCCTGTTCGTCCAGAATGTCCACCTGGGTCACGGCGAAGCCCTCCCGCTCCGTCTCCCGGGTGCGCACCCCCTTCAGTTCTCCGCCCTGGGCGCCCTCCTCCCAGATGGCCTTGGCCTCCAGCGCCAGGTCCGTTCTCCGTCCAAGCACTTCTTTTTCACCCTTTCTCCAAAATCAGAGACGACGCTGCCCTCTACATATGGTATTTTTTCCGTATGTAAGCACTATTTTTAGCGCCTGAGCCCTGTCTATTCAAAAAGTGGACAAATTTTTTTAATTTATTCTTGCATTTTTCCTCTTGTGCTGGTACAATATAAATCTGCTACGGGCAAACTATGCGTATATGCGTATAGCAGATACGTTAATCGTCATCGGAGGAGGTGTTTGGTTTGCCGAATATCAAGTCTGCCAAGAAGCGTGTGCTGGTCAACGAGGCCAAGGCCGCGCAGAACAAGGCCGTGAAGTCCGCCATCAAGACTAACCTGAAGAAGTTTGAGGCCGCAGTGGCCGAGGGCAACCGCAGCGAGGCCGAGGGCGCTTACAAGGTGGCTGTCAAGGCTGTGGACAAGGCCGTGGGTCACGGTCTGCTGCACCGCAACAACGCCGCGCGCAAGAAGAGCAGCATGACCATCAAGCTCAACAAGCTGGCCTAATCGCGCTAGAAAGAGCGGAATGAAGAGCCGCCTGCTGTATCAGCAGGCGGTTTTTTGTCTCTATTTTTCTGTTTTCATGATGTAATTTGCCTGAAAACGGGGAATATGCTATAATCGTGACCAAAGATAACAGGTTCCGGAGAGGGGAGGCGGTATGATGGAAGCAATCTGGGAGTCCAGTCCGGTGCGGTTTATCCGGGAGATGGTGGACATGTATTTCAGCAAAAACGTGTCCCGCTCCGCCGCTGAGCTGGCCTATTTCCTCATCCTCACCTTTTTCCCGGTGCTCATCTGCGTCAACGGCTTTGTGGGACTGCTGAAGCTGGACCCGGTGGCCCTGCTCAGCGGCATTGAGGAGTTCCTCCCCAGGGGCACCCTGGATGTGGTGGGGGAGTACGTGGGGTATATCAGCACCAACCAGTCCACCGCCATGCTGGTGGCCGGACTGACCGCCACCCTGTTCTCCGCCTCCGCCGCCTTCCGGGCACTGATGAACATCATGAGCGACATCTACGAGCGCAAGACCTACACCGGCATCTTCCAGATTATTGCCAGCGTGCTCTTCTCCGTGCTGTTCCTGGTCACCATCTACCTGTCCCTGGTGGTGGTGGTCACCGGCAGCTGGCTGTTCAACCTGGTGGAGGACTTCTTCCACCTGAGCCCCGGCGACCTGCCCTGGGACTGGCAGTGGCTGCGGTTTCTCATCCTGTTCTGCCTGGTGCTGCTCTTCGTGCTGCTGGTGTACCGCATGTCCGCCCCCAGAGGCAAGCCCCGGCCGCCCCTCCTCACCGGCGCCATCCTGGCCTCCGCCGCCCTGGTGGCCTCCTCCATTCTGTTCTCCTGGTTCATCGGACTCTCCTCCCGGTACTCCCTGGTGTACGGGTCCCTGACCTCGGTGGTCATCCTGCTGCTGTGGCTCTACCTGTGCGGCAACATCCTCATCCTGGGCAACGTGTTCAACTGCGTGTGGTACCGGCGGAAAAAGGTCCGCTACCTCCAGAAGCTGAAAAAAGATTCCTATCCCCCCGGATAATATGGTTTTAAAAGCCCCCGGATCAGCCAAAATCTGGCTGATCCGGGGGCCGTTTTGTTATTCCGTCCCGGCCTGCTCCCGGTACTCCGCCGGGTTCATGCCTGTGAGCCTGCGGAACACCCGGGTGAAATACCGGGCGTCGTGAATTCCCACTGCCTCGGCCACGTCGGACACCCGCATATCCCCCTCCCGCAGCAGCCCCATGGCCACATGCACCCGCTCCCGGGTGATGTAGTCCCGGACCGACAGGCCGGTGTTCTCCCGAAAGCTGCCGCTGAGGTAGTTGGGGTTGACGTTCACATAGGCGGCGATGTCGGGGAGGGAAATGTCCTCCCCGCAGTGGTTCTTGATGTAGTACACCGCGCTGAGCACCGTGCGGCTGAACACGCCCTGCTCCTCCACCGCAGCGCACACCCGCTCCAGCACCGGCCAGAGCCGATCCACCCACTCCTCAATGCGCAGGCAGGACGTCTCGCCGCACAGTGCCTCCAAATCAAGGCCCTTCATCAGTCCCCGGGCGGTGCAGCGGACCTGAAGGGTGTGGCGGCAGAAGGAGAGGGTATCCCGCAGGAGAGCGCGGCTGTACGTGCCCCGGAGAAGATGGAGGAACAGCTCCTCCAGCGCCCCCCGGCACCCGGCCCGGTCCCCCTGGTCCAGTACTGTGGACAGCCGGACGCAGCCGTCCATGACGGTCTGGTAGTCCGCGCCGGTGCGCAGTTCCTCCACCCGCCGGGCGGTGAGTACCTCCGGCTCCATGCGAAAAAAGCTCAGGTCGTTGAGGGCACGGGTCTGGAGATACCCCCGGCGGATGTCCCCAAAGCCGGAGAGGGGCTCCGACAGGGCAGTGGTGTTGCAGTAGCGCCTGTCACCCCGGAACATCTTCTCCTCATAGGTCCGCTGGGCCAGGGCCCCCAGCTCCTCCGCAAGGGCCTCCGGGCCAATCTCCGCCCCGGGACAGGGGCTCATGAGGACGGCAATCTGCTTCTCGTCCTCTATCATCACCATAAAAATGTCCGCCCGCCATTTTCTCTCCCGCAGCAGCTCCACCATCTCCCGGCGGATGCCGCCGTAGAGCTGGAGGTACCGGTCGGCGTCATAGCCGTAAATCCGCCAGTAAATCTCCTTGCGCAGGCCGGTGAGGCAGAACCAGAACCGGTTCAGGTCAAAGTCCAGCTCCACGCCGCACTGGCGCAGAATGGCCCGTGAGCTGCTCTCCGGGTGGTTGTGGAGGCACTCATTGAGGGCGCTGGTGTACAGATAGCTTTTGGAGATGTGGTAGGTCTCCATCCGGTTTTTCTCCTCCAGGGGGCCGAAGTAGAGCTGCTCCATGCTCCCGTCTCCTTCCTTTTCAGCATATCCCTGCTTTCCTGGTCATATCATACAGGATATTCCCCGCTTTGTGGAGAGGAGAGGGGCACTTTTCACACAGTACATGAAATTTGTCCCCCTTGTTAATAATTAAACATTCTCTATAATGGAGGATGAACAGGACCTCTGTGGTCCCATATAAGGAGGAAAGGTACATGAAAAAAGCACTTTCGCTCTCTCTTGCGGCGGCGCTGGCCCTCTCGCTCATTACGGGCTGCACCGCAGACCCCGCACCCTCTCAGTCCGCTCAGCCCAGCGGCACTCCCGCCCCCAGTCAGGAGACCGGCAGCTACACCTATGCCGACACCATCGCCTGGGACGGCCAGTATGACGTGGTGGTGGTAGGCTTCGGCGGCGCCGGCTCCGTGGCCGCCAGCACTGCCGCCGACAACGGCGCCGACGTGCTGCTGGTGGAGAAGGCCCCCGAGGGCCACGAGGGCGGCAACACCCGCTACTGCGGCCAGCTCTTCGTCTACGGCGACGAGGACGAGGAGGCCACCCTGGAGTACTACAAGACCCTGGCCGGACAGCATGAGATCCCCGAGGCCATGCTGGAGGTCTACACCAAGCAGATTGCCCACATGTACGACGTGGTGTCCGAGCTCTTCGGCATCGACAAGAGCCAGTTCGTTGACTGGACCGGCACCGCTCTGGGCGGCATGTCCCCCGAGTACCCCGAGTTCCCCGGCGCTGAGCACATCAGCCTGAACACCCTCCACGACGGGTACAGCGACGGCTTCCTCTGGCAGCAGATGCGCAAGCTGGTTACCGACCGTGCCGAGCAGATTGACGTGTGGTTTGAGTCCCCCGCCACCCACCTGATTCAGGACCCCGCCACCAAGACCATCCTGGGCGTCCAGGTGGAGCGGGGAGGGGAGACCCTCAACATCAAGGCCGACAACGGCGTGATCCTGGCCTGCGGCGGCTTTGAGAACAACCGTGAGATGCTCGCCGACTATCTGGGCATCACCAAGTCCAACCCCATCGGCGGCACCTACAACACCGGCGACGGCATCACCATGGCCCTGGAGGTGGGCGCCGACCTGTGGCACATGGAGGCCTATGAGGGCATCAGCTCCCTGGGCGGCAGCTGCATCGCCCTGCCTGAGGGTGAGCGTGCCAGCATCGCCTCCACCGCCGGCATGACCAAGGGCGCCGTGATCCTGGTGGCCGGCGACGGCAACCGCTTCCTCCGCGAGGACGAGTCCACCCGCCACGGCCACATCGACCTGGGCGACGCCTGGATGAACGTCCGCCGTCCTCTCAGCTCCTATGTCATCTGTGACGAGACCGTCTACTCCTCTGTGGCCGCCACCATCCCTGAGAACGCCCTCACCGTGGAGCACGCCTCCTCCATCGCCGAGCTGGCCGGTCTCATCGGCGTGGACCCCGACGCCCTTACCGCCACCGTGGAGCGCTACAACGGCTATGCCGCCGACGGCTATGACCCCGAGTTCGGCCGCTCCGCCGGGAGCATGTCCCCCATTACCGGCGACAGCTTCTACGCCATTGAGGTGTGCGCCAACATTCTGAACACCCAGGGCGGCCCCCGCCGCAACGAGAACGCCGAGGTGCTGGACGTCCAGGGCAACCCCATCCCCCACCTCTACTCCGCCGGTGAGCTGGGCGGCATCACTGCCTTCCAGTACCAGGGCGGCGGCAACATCGCCGAGTGCATCGTGTTCGGCCAGATTGCCGGCGCCAACGCTGCGGCTGAGAAGGACGCCCTGCCCGCCTATGAGGCTGCCCAGCCTGTGGAGTCCAACATCCAGTACACTCTGGGCGCCATGACCGACCTGGCCGCCTCCACTCAGGCCCCCGAGGTGGAACTGGGCGAGAACGAGTACCTGGGCGTGAGCCACAACGCCATGGGCGGCGACCTGTACGTGAAGGTCACCATGGACGGCGACAAGATTGCCGCCGTGGAAGTGGTGGCCCAGTCCGAGACCGTGGGTATCGGCGACAAGGCCATTGAGACCGTCCCCGGCGCCATCGTGGAGGCCAACTCCACCGACGTGGAGGGCGTCTCCGGCGCCACCATCACCAGCAACGCCATCAAGGAGGCCGTGGAGGACGCCCTGTCCCAGGTCAAGTAATCCAAGCCTCTCTACATCCCGCAGGGGGACAGCAGCCGCTGTCCCCCTGCTTTTCAATTTCTTGTATTCTTCCGCCGGGCGTGGTACTCTGTTGGTACGTAAAAAGGGAGGGATGCGCCATGCCCAAAGCGCCGGTTCTGCCCGCGGCAGGGGAGCCCGGGGACCTTCTGACCCTGGCCATTACGGCTGTGGAGGAAGGGGAGTGCCTGGAGGGCGTGGACTTTGTGGGTCAGACCGTCACAGGGGAGGATTTTGCCGAGCTGGAGCTGTCCGGCTGCCGCTTTGTCCGGTGCAGGCTGACCGGGTGCTTCTTTGCCGCCGCCACCCTCCGGGACGTAATCTTTCAGGACTGCGACCTGTCCCAGTGCCGCTTTACGAAGGCCAGCCTGACCCGCTGCGCCCTGGAGGATTGCAAGGTCCTGGGGGCTGATTTCTCCGGCGCAGCCCTCCGGGATGTGGTATTCTCCCGCTGCCGCCTGGACCTGGCCAACTGCAACGCCGCCGCCCTGCGGGACGTGGCCTTCCGGGACTGCTCCATGGAGGAGGCCGCCCTGTCCGGCTGCCGGGTCAAGGGCCTCACGCTGGAGCGGTGCGTGCTCACCCGGGTGAACTTCTTCCAGACCCCTCTGGCCGGGGTGGACCTGACCTCCTGCACCCTCACCGAGCCAGTGTTCTCCGCCTCCGCCGGGGAGCTGAAGGGCGCGGTGGTGGACCTGTTCCAGGCCGCACAGCTGGCCAGACGGTTCGGGGTTATCATCAAGGAGTAGATACACCGCGCTTTCTGATCAGAAACGGGGTGGATCACCGGAATTTCCGGTGATCTACCCCTCTTTTGTTGCATTATTTCGTCCATTTGGTTTGAAACAACCGTAAACAGGCCAGGCGAGATATATTTTCATATGAGAGTAGCGAAAACAGCCCGGATCGCTGGAAATATCCAGCGATCCGGGCTGTTTTGTTATTTATACTTCCTGCTCTCCGCAACCGCCAACTCGTCACAGCGGTTGTTGTACGGGTTGCTGGCGTGGCCCTTGACCCAGTGGAGGTTGACGGTGTGGCGCTCGCACAGCGAGAGCAGCCGCTCCCACAGGTCCGGGTTCAGGGCGGGCTTCTTGTCCGCCTTTATCCAGCCCTTGGCCTTCCAGCTCCTGGCCCAGCCCTTCTGGAGGGCGTCAATGACATACTTGGAGTCGGAGTACAGCTCCACCACGCAGGGCTCCTTGAGGGCCTCCAGGGCCGTGATAACCCCGGTCAGCTCCATGCGGTTGTTGGTGGTGTGGCCCTCGCCGCCGGAGAGCTCCTTCTTGAACGTGCCGTACATCAGGATGGCTCCCCAGCCGCCCGGACCGGGGTTGCCCGAACAGGCGCCGTCGGTATAGATTGTGACTGTCTTCATAGTGCTCCTATCTCTGCCTTCCGCTGGAGGAAGGCGCTTTACAGGTCTCGGAGGATCTCCTGGCGCTTCTCCTCAAACTCCCGGGAGGTGATGAGGTGCTGATCGTAGAGCCGCTGGAGCTCGGCCAGACGGGCCTCGGCGCTGTGAGCGGCGGGGCCCTCAGAGGGCGGGACAGGGGAGTCCCCCTCGGTCTCCTCGTCGATGCTCCACTCGTAGGAGAAGTACATGCCCTTCTTGTTGCAGGCGCCGTAAATCCCCACGCCCGCAAAGCACAGGGCCATCAGGATCCAGATCAGGCCGAAGGGCCCGGCGTTGGGCAGCAGCTCTGTGACGCCGATATACACAAATCCCAGGGCCACTGCGGCGAAAATCCCGCCGAACACCCGGCTGAAGGTGATCATGCCCTTGCTGGGGCGGACGGTCATGCGTCTGCGTCTGCGGTTCATAGGCTCCTCCTTTTCTCCACAGGTGACAATCAACAAACAGTGGTTTTTTTCCACATCTGGGCCATGTTTTGGGGAGAACCGGGCGGCCGGCGGGGCCGGATGTCCCGCCCAAAGGCCGCCGGAGCCGTTATTGGCTCAGAAATCGCTGTTTTTATTCCACAACAGGCTCAGAAGGCGTGGAAACAGAGGCGTCAACGCCGGGAGTCTCTTCCTCCTGAGCGGCCTCCTCGTCCTCGTGCTCGGTGCGGGCAAAGGAAATGACCTTTACACCTTCATCCAGGTTCATCAGCTTCACGCCCTGGGCGGCACGGCCATAGGTGGAGATGCCGGACACCGCCATACGGATGATGACGCCCGCGTCGTTGATGACCAGGATATCGTCGGCGTCGCTGACCACCTTGACGCCCACCACGGGGCCGGTCTTCTCGGTGACGTTGTAGCCCTTCAGGCCGTAGCCGCCACGGTTCTGGGGACCGTCGGAGCGGATATACTCGTCCATGTCGGTCCGCTTGCCGTAGCCGTTCTCGGTGACCATAAGCACCTGGTGCTCCCGCTTGGCACGGGCGGCGCCGATGACGTAGTCGCCCTCACGGAGCTTGATGCCACGGACGCCGCAGGCGTCACGGCCCATGCAGCGCACGTCGGTCTCCTTGAAGCAGATGGACATGCCGTCGTGGGTGGCGATGAGGATGGCCTGGTCGCCGTCGGTCTCCCGGACGGCAATCAGCTCGTCGCCCTCGTCCAGAGTGATGCAGCGGATACCCGCCTTGCGGGCGGTGTTGATGGCGGAGAGCTGGATGCGCTTCACCGTGCCGTTCCGGGTGACCATGGTGAGATACCGGTCCTCGGGGAACTCCCGCAGGTGGATCATGGCGGTGACCTTCTCGCCGCTCTCCACGGGCAGGATGTTCACCAGATTGGTGCCCTTGGCCATGCGGCCCGCCTCGGGAATCTGATAGCCCTTCTTCCGGTGGACCCGGCCCTTATTGGTGAAGAAGAGGATGAAGTCGTGGGTGGAGGCGGTGAACACCGTGTCCACATAGTCCTCCTCCTTGGTGGCCATGGCGGTGATGCCCTTGCCGCCACGGCGCTGGGTCTTGTAGGTGGAGGCGGGCAGGCGCTTGATATAGCCGCCGGCGGTGAGGGTGAAGACGCACTCCTCCTCCTCGATGAGGTCCTCGATGTCGATCTCGTCCTCCACGTCCTGAATTTCGGTGACGCGCTCGTCGCCGTACTTGTCCCGGATGGCAATCAGCTCGTCCTTCAGCACGCCCCGGAGCATCTCCTCAGAGCCCAGCAGCTGCTGGTAGTAGGCGATGCGGGCCTCCAGCTCCTTGTACTCGTTCTCCAGCTTCTCCCGGTCCAGTCCCTGGAGGGCCTTGAGGCGCATGTCCAGGATGGCCTGGGCCTGGACGTCGTCCAGGGAGAAGCGCTCCATCAGCTTCTCCTTGGCGTCGTCGTACCGGGAGCGGATGATGTGGATGACCTCGTCGATGTTGTCCTGGGCGATGAGCAGGCCCTCCAGCAGGTGAGCGCGCTCCTGGGCCTTCTTCAGGTCGTACTTGGTGCGGCGGATGATGACCTGCTCCTGGTAGGCGATATACTCGTCCAGGATGTGGCGCAGGGAGAGGATACGGGGCTGGAGCTTGCCGCCCGTCTCCACCAGGGCCAGCATGTTGATGGCAAAGGTGGTCTGGAGCTGGGTCTGGGCAAAGAGCCGGTTGAGCACCACCTGGGGGTTGGCGTCACGCTTGAGCTCGATGACGATGCGCATGCCGTTGCGGTCGGACTCGTCCCGGATGTCGGAAATGCCGTCCAGACGCTTGTCCTCCACCTGGTCGGCCATGTTCTTGATGAGCATGCGCTTGTTGACCTGGTAGGGAATCTCGGTGACGATGATGCGGGTGCGGTCCTTGCCGAACTCCTCAAACTCGGTGCGGGCACGGACGCACAGACGGCCACGGCCGGTGGCGTAGGCGGCCCGGATGCCGGACCGGCCCATGATGATGCCCTTGGTGGGGAAGTCGGGGCCCTTGATGTGCTCCATCAGGTCGCACAGCTCGGCCTCGGGGTTGTCCAGCACGCAGATGGTGGCGTTGATGACCTCGGTCAGATTGTGGGGCGGGATATTGGTGGCCATACCAACGGCGATGCCGCTGGAGCCGTTGACCAGCAGGTTGGGGAACCGGGAGGGGAGCACCTTGGGCTCCTTCCGGGTCTCGTCAAAGTTGGGGTCCCAGTCCACCGTGTCCTTCTCGATGTCCCGGAGCATCTCGTCGGAGATTTTGCTCAGACGGGCCTCGGTGTAACGGTAGGCGGCCGGGGGATCGCCGTCGATGGAGCCGAAGTTGCCGTGGCCGTCCACCAGCATGTAGCGCATGGAGAAGTCCTGGGCCAGTCGGACCAGGGCGTCGTAGACGCTGGCGTCGCCGTGGGGGTGGTACCGGCCCAGCACGTCGCCCACGCAGGTGGCCGACTTCTTGAAGGGCTTGTCCGCCGTCAGGTTGTCCTCGTACATGGCGTACAGGATGCGGCGGTGCACCGGCTTCAGGCCGTCCCGCACGTCGGGCAGGGCACGGCCCACGATTACGCTCATGGCGTACTCAATATAGGATTTTTCCATCTCCGGCACCAGGGGAGACACCTCAATGTGCTGATTGGGGTAGCGAATCTCCTCCGGGTCGTATTGGGGCTTCTTGCTCATGAATCTATTTCCTCCTTGTTAGAGGCTCATTTTCTCCTTCTGAGCCAGCCGCAGGCCGCGCCCGCCAAGGAACCCAGCAGGCAGGCCAGGGCGCAGAACAGGGCAAATCCCGTCTCATAGGGATGGTACAGGTTGATGACGCACAGCAGGAACACCAGGCACAGCAGGCCGGACAGCCACAGGGGCGCCAGCCGCAGCCACAGCCGCCTCACCCGGCCCCACAGCAGGGCCTGGAGGGCGGCAAAGGTCAGGAACAGGACCAGCGCCAGGGCCAGGGAGGTGCCATAGGGCGGTGTGACGGACTCCGTGCCGGGCAGGGGAGCGGACAGCAGCTCCATGGTGTTCCTCCTTGCGTGGAATTCTCTTTTTGAACGGCGGGGCCTTTACTCCTCCAGCAGACACCGGATGTTCTCCTCGGTCAGAGACAGGTACTCCGGCTGGATCTGCCGACCGTCCCGCACGTAGACATAGCGCCACGCCTCGTAGACGGAGGCGTCCAGGGGCTCCGTGCTGTCTCCTCCGTCGGTCGCGATATAGTACACAGTGCCGGTGCCGCTGGTATCGGCCTCCTCCGGGTAGCCGTTCTCCAGCGCCTCCCGGCTCCAGGCGTACACCGAGCCCACATCCAGATAGGTGTCCAGATAGCTGTCATAGCGGTAGATGGAATAGGGCCAGAAGGTCCCGCTCATCATCCGCTGGTTGTGAGCCGCGAGGGACTCAACCGCCCCGCTCTCATAGAACACCAGCCTGGGCATCCCCTCCAGCTGGACGCCCACCGCTCCGGTCTCCTCGTCCCAGGAGTAGACAAATCCCCGGACACCGGCCATCATGATATTGTTGTAGAGCAGGATCAGCTCCTCCGCCCCGTCCCCGTCCACATCGCAGACGGCAAACTGGTTCTCCTCCGTGTTGGGATACAGCTCGGCACCGGCGCTGTAATCCGTTCCGTCGGGCAAAATGCGATCCCGGAGCACCCGCTCCAGGGCGGCGGAAAAAGCCTGCCGGGCCCCGGCTTTTTCCACAACAGGCCCTGCCGCTGCGGGTTCAGAGGCATCTGGGGGAGTGGATTCGGGCGCAGGAGTGGAGGAAGCGGGCCCGCCAGGCTCCGCGGCACAGGCTGTAAGAGCCAACGTCAGCCCCAGTGCAGCAAAAAGGGCGCGTTTTTTCATCCTCCACCTCCTTAGTAGTCCAGATTCACTGCGTACTTGGCGTTCTTCTCAATGAACTCCTTGCGGGGCTCCACCTTCTCGCCCATGAGAATGGTGAAGGTGGCGTCGGCGGCCACGGCGTCGTCCAGCTCAATGCGGCGCAGGGTGCGCTTCTCCGGGTCCATGGTAGTCTCCCACAGCTCGTGGGGGTTCATCTCGCCCAGACCCTTGAAGCGGCTGATGTCCACCTTGGCGTTGGGGTTGTCGCCCCGCAGCTCGGCGGAGACCTGGTCGCGCTCCTCGTCGGAGAAGGCCACACGGGTGGTCTTGCCCCGGGTCAGCTTGTACAGGGGCGGCACGGCGGAGTACACATAGCCGTTCTCAATGAGGGGCCGCATGAAGCGGAAGAAGAAGGTGAGCAGCAGGGTACGGATATGGGCGCCGTCCACGTCGGCATCGGCCATGATGATGACCTTGTGATAGCGCAGCTTGGACACGTCGAACTCGTCGCCGATGCCCGCGCCCAGGGCGGTGATGACGGGCTGGAGCTTGTCGTTGCCGTAGACCTTGTCGGCACGGGCCTTCTCCACGTTGAGCATCTTGCCCCACAGGGGGAGGATGGCCTGGAACCGGGAGTCACGGCCCTGGGTGGCGGAGCCGCCTGCGGAATCGCCCTCGACGATGTAGAGCTCGGTGAGCTCCGGGTTGACCTCGTTGCAGTCACGCAGCTTGTCGGGCATGGCGGCGCCGCCCAGGGCGGTCTTGCGCCGCACCGACTCTCTGGCTTTCCGGGCGGCCTCACGGGCACGGGAGGCGGTGAGGGCCTTGTCCAGGATGGCCTTGCCCACCGCCGGATTCTCCTCCAGGAACTCCTCCAGCTTCTCGCTGACCAGGGTGCTCACCAGGGTACGGATGTGGGCGTTGCCCAGCTTGGCCTTGGTCTGGCCCTCGAACTGGGCCTCGGTCAGCTTCACCGAGATGACCGCGGTGAGGCCCTCACGGCAGTCCTCGCCGGACACCTTCTCCTCGTCCTTGAGGATTTTCATCTTCTTGCCGTAGGCGTTGAGCACGTTGGTCAGGGCCTGCTTGAAGCCGGTCTCGTGCATGCCGCCCTCGGGGGTGTGGACGTTGTTGGCGAAGGACACCAGAATCTCGTTGTAAGTGTCGGTGTACTGCAGGGCAATCTCCGCGATGGAGTCGTCCTTCATGCCGGACATATAGATGACGCCGTCGTGGATGGGGGTCTTGTTCTTGTTGATGAAGGACACAAACTCCCGGATACCGCCCTCATAGTGCATGGTGTCCTCCTGCTCCATGCCGGGACGGCGGTCCTGAATGACAATCTTCAGTCCCGCGTTGAGGAAGGCCTCCTCCCGCATGCGGGTGTGGAGGATTTCGTAGTCATAGACCGTGTCCTCAAACATCTCGGGGTCGGGCTTGAACACCACCTCGGTGCCGTGGCGGTCGGTCTCGCCCACGATGGTCATATTTTGGGTGACCTTGCCACGGGAGAACTTCATCTCGTGGATTTTGCCGTCCTTGTAGACGCGCACCTCCAGCCACTCGGAGAGGGCGTTGACCACGCTGGCGCCCACGCCGTGCAGGCCGCCGGACACCTTGTAGCCGCCGCCGCCGAACTTGCCGCCGGCGTGGAGGATGGTGAACACCACCTCCAGAGCGGGCAGGCCGGTCTGGGGCTGGATATCCACGGGGATGCCGCGGCCGTTGTCGGTGACGGAGATGATGTCACCCTCCAGAATGGCCACGTCGATACGGTCGCAGTAGCCGGCCAGGGCCTCGTCGATGGAGTTGTCCACGATTTCGTACACCAGATGGTGCAGACCCGAGGAGGAGGTGGAGCCGATATACATACCGGGCCGCTTGCGCACGGCCTCCAGGCCCTCCAGCACCTGAATCTCGCTGCCGCCGTACTCGTGGTCCACCTGAGTGGCGCTCTGTTCCAGTTCTAACTCGTCAGACATAATAACCTCCGCTTGTTCTTACGCGCTGGGTGTGGCGCCTGGAAACGGGCCTTGTCCGCTCCCACGCGCCACACGCAGCTGCTGTTGGTTTTCAATCTATTCAGTGCTCGGCCATGACCCCGGTGGGGATGATGACGGGGCCGTAGGCCCCGGGGGACAGGTCGTAGGTGGAGAAGCACAGCACAATCTCCCCGCTGTTCACCCAGAACATCATGTCCTCCAGGCTGCGGCTGTCCACCATATCCGCCGCGTCATCCCACCAGCCCGCCTCCGGCTGTCCGGCCATGTAGGCCTTTACAATCTCCCGCAGGGTGGTGGCCAGGGTGTCGGGGTCCTGGCTGGTCAGGCCGGCCAGCCCCAGCTCCTCGCCGGTGGCCAGGTCATAGGTATAGCCCAGATAATCCGTATTGGCCACGCCGCCCATGTACCAGGTCCGGGTCATACACACACTCAGCAGCCCGTCCCCGTTCTGGGTGACCGCCGCGTCCATGGTGTTGAGCCACAGGTCGTCGGCCCGCTTCTCCAGGGGGAGATTCCCGCTGTTGTCGGCGAAAAACTCGTCACAGTGGCTGTTCAGGCTGTCGTTGATGGCCTGAATCTCCGGCGTGTCCCCGGTGAGCTGCACCAGGTCGTAATACCAGGACAGGGCCGTGGAGCCGTCCTTGTTGGCCACCGACCGGTCCTGACGCTCAATGGTGTAATCCGCGCTGTCGGTCTGGGCCACCTTCTGGGCCTGGTTTTCCGCCGGCTGGGCGGCAGCGGGTACGGACTCCTCGGACAGCTCCGCCGTAGGGGAGGGCGTGGGGCTGCTCTGGCCGCCTGGGGCGGCCTGATTTCCTGCGCCGCAGGCGCTCAGCACCAGAGTCATTCCAAGAAAAAGGGCCAAATAGAGCCGCTTCATGTATCTGCCTCCATCTCTTTCTCTTGAGGCTCTGCCGGAGGGTTACTCCAGGCTGTCATCGTCCTCGTCCATAAAGCCGTCCGGGTCCGCGCCCTCCTGGCCCTCCTCGCTGCCCAGCAGCTCGGTGGTGCGCATCCGGCGGGACAGCTTCATCTCCTCCACCTGCCGGTGAAGCAGCTCCTTGACCTCCCTGGGGTTCTTGATGTTCAGCAGGTCCAGGTGCGGGGTGGTCTTGTCCGAGGAGTGGACGCACACGGTGCCCACGCCGAAAATCCGCTGAAACAGGGACCGCTTCAGCTCCAAATCCCGCACCCGGTAGAGGAGCACCTCCTCCTCCTTCAGGTTGAACAGGCCGGTCTCCCGGAAAATCCGGTCCTCGCTGAGCCGGTACCGGGTAAAGGTGATGGGCAGGCCCAGAATCCGCTTCCGGTCCTTCCACAGGTAGTTGATGGGGTCCAATGCCATGCTGTTCACTCCTTTCCCTGGGCTGGGGGGATGCCCCCCCTCACTCAAAGCTGTTGTTCTCCGCCCGGCGGAGCAGGGTGGCGGTGGCCATCTGGGAGAGGTAGACGGTCTGTCCCCGCCCCTTGTCCCCGCACACCACAAAGGACTTGGGGATGTCGTCGCCAACCGGCACCACCCTGCCCTCCTTCTCCGCCCGCTCCAGAAATTTCCGGGTCAGGTGGGAGGAGGAGGTGTTGTCCAGGTCAAACAGGCCGATGACGTCCCGGTAGGGCACCACCACCGACTGTCCCAAATGCAGATACACGGCTCAACCTCCTTTGCCGTCGTCGTCAATGACCCTGGGGTCCCACAGCCGCTTGTACAGCCGCCGCCCCAGGTACAGCCCCAGGAACACCAGCGCCGCCGGCAGGCCGGGCACAAAGAGCAGGGTCTCCAGGGGCGCGCCGCCGGTGTCCGACCAGCCGAAGAACCGGGCGGCCAGCACCGAGAGCGTCACCGCCAGGCACACCAGGGGCGGCGCCCACCGCCACAGCTTCCGCCGGGCGAAGCGGTAAGCCGCATACTCCGCCGCAGCACCCAGGGCCAGCGGCAGCAGGCAGAACAGAATTAAAATGGGCATAGCGCTCCCTTATCCGCCGTTTTTGGCGTCTGTACTTGCCTTTTTCTTGGCTATCAGGCCCAAAACGGCACGTTTGATGTTGTAGACCACCAGGAAAATCAGCAGCAGCTCCACGAAATACAGCAGCCAGTACACCGCCACCGGGCCGACGCCCACGGAGGGAACCAGCTTCACGGCAGAGGCAATCACCCCAGCCACGCCCAGCACCGCCGGGATGGCATACACCGGCTTTTTCCGGCAGAACACGGTGAGCACCAGCTGGAGCAGGCCGCCCACCCAGAAGGGGAGGGACAGCACGAAGATGGCCGCAGCGCCGTACACTGCCAGTACTGGGGCTGCCAGAAGCAGATGGAACATGCCGGAAACCTCCTTTTGTGGGGTTTTCAAAGCCTTCCCCTGGGGGAAGGTGCCCCCGAAGGGGGCGGATGAGGGGAAGACCGCCAATTTGCTCAGAACCTGCGGGGGGCGGTCTCCGACGGAGTACTTTTCTCCGGCGAAAAGTACCCAAAAGCCGCCGGGGACACAGGGGCAGAGGGCCCTTTCAGGGCCAAATGCCCCCGTTTCCCCGGACCCCTTTCGGAGTACGTCCGGCGGCGGTGGGGTTCAAGCAGCCGCCGTATTTGAAAGCAGTTGCTTGCCGGTTCGGCTGTTTGGCGTCGTTACTCCTCTGCCCGAGCAGCGTTACCCGACCAGACTTGAAAGTCTCTGCAATTCAACAACTTTTCTCAATGCCGCACACAGTCTTTGCGCCGTGTTTCAGGTTCTGCTCACACCAGCGCGCCGTTATGGATGCGCAGCACCTTGCCGCCCTCCAGATGCTCCAGCTTTTCGTCCTCGCAGCAGGTGATGAACACCTGTCCGCCCTTGATGCGGTTGAGCACGAAGCTCTGCCGCCGCTGGTCCAGCTCAGAGAGCACGTCGTCCAGCAGCAGCACGGGCCACTCGCCGGTGTCGCCGTAAAAAATCTCACGGGCAGCCAGCTTGAGGGACAATGCCGCTGTACGGGTCTGCCCCTGGGAGGCAAACTGCCGGGCGGCCACGCCCCCCAGCTCCACGGTCAAATCGTCCTTATGCGGCCCGGACAGGCACTGACGGGATTCCAGCTCCGCCCGCCGGTGGCTCTCCTGGTGGGCGATGAGGGCGGACAGAATGTCCTTCACGCCCCCTTCCGGGTCGGTCACCGTGCTCACCGTCTCGTATTTCAGCCCCAGCTCCTCCCGGCCGCCGGAAAACTCCCGGTGGATGGTCGGCGCGGTCTCCCGCAGGCGGCGGACAAAGTGGGCCCGGTAGTGGATGAGGATGGCGCCGGTCTGGGCCATTCTCAAATTGAAGTCGTCCAGCGTATCCAGCAGGGAGGGCTTCTCCTCCCAGTCCCGCAGGATACGGGTCTTCTGCTCGTGGAGGCGGCGGTACTCAGCCAGGGCTGCGGCGTACCGGGGCCGCAGCTGGCAGATGCACTCGTCCAGGAACCGGCGGCGCTCCGCCGCCCCCTCCCGGATGAGCATCAAATCCTCCGGGCAGAAGAACACGGTATTGAGCACCCCCGCCAGCTCACCGGCGGTTTTCAGCCTCACGCCATTGGACAGCAGCTGCCGCCGGGTGTTCCGGCCCAGCCTGGCCTCCAGGGTGAAGTCCCTTTCCCGGGAAAAGACCTCCGCCTTCACAAAGGCGTGGTCCACGCCGAACTGAATCAGCTCCCGGTCGTACCGGGCCCGGCGGCTGGAGGCGGTGGACAGGTAACCGATGGCCTCCAGCAGGTTGGTCTTGCCCTGGGCGTTCTCCCCGCAGATGACGTTGACGTCAGGGGAAAAGGTAGTCTCCAGGTGGGGGTAGTTGCGGAAAAAGTCCAGGGTAATGGACTTTACTATCATACCACGGTCAGCTCCAGGCCGGGCAGGGTGACCACGTCGCCGGGACGGACCTTCTTGCCCCGCATGGTGCACACCTCGCCGTTGACGGACACGTCGCCGGCCTGGATGATGTTCTTGGCCTCACCGCCGGTCTCGGCCACGCCGGAGAACTTGAGCAGTCCCTCCAGCTTGATGAACTCGGTGGTAATCTTCACTTCATGCTTTTCCATTGTCTTTCCTCTCTTCCGGGTGGCCCAGCAGGGCGGCCAGGCGCTCGTACACCTCAGGCAGCGCCTTTTTCAGGGCCACTGGGGCCCCCTTGGCCCGGTCATAGAAAAAGTGTCTGCTCTCTCCCTCCGCCCGGAGGGTGCCGTCGGCGGTGCTGGTGATATCGTAGTGCAGGTCCACCCGGGCGGGGGTGAGCCTGGAGACGGTGACGGCAATGGCCACCGTCTCCCCGAAGGGGGTCATGGACCGGTACTTGCAGTTGACCTCGGTGAGGGCGAAGTCGATGCCCGCCTCCACCGCCTTGTCGTACCCCCAGCCCAGCTGGTCCATCAAATCGGTGCGGGCCTCCTCCATCCAGTAGATGTAGTTGGCGTGGTGGACGATGCCCATGCCGTCGGTCTCGTAGAACTGGACCTTTCTCAGGTAGGGCTTGATTGCAACAGGTTCCACGGTTATTCGCCCGCCTTCAGCCGGACGGGCAGCACCATATAGAGGAAGTTGTCGCCCCCGTCGTCGGGCAGGATAACACAGGGGGACACGCCGGTGGACAGCTCCAGCCGGACCCGGTCGGCGGGAGCGGCCTTGAGGGCGTCCATCAGGTACTTGTTGTTGAAGCCGATCTCCAGGCCCTTGCCGTCGCCGGACACGGGGCACTCGTCCCGGGCGTCGCCGATGGCGGTCTTGGTGGAGATTTTCAGCAGGTTCTCCTCAAAGATGCAGCGCAGGGGGCTCTTGAGCTTGTCGCTGATAATGAGGGAGACGCGGTCGATGGAGGCCAGCAGGGCCCGGGTGTCGCCCTCGATGTGGATGGGGTTGTTGCGGGGCACGGCCTGGCGGTAGGCCAGGAACTCGCCCTCCAGACGGCGGGCCACCAGCATGGTGTCGCCCACCTTGAACATGACGTGGCGGGCGCCCTGGGTGACCGAGGCGGGCTCGTCCACCTGGGAGCAGATTTTCTCCACCTCGCTGAGGGCGGCGCCGGGCACCACGAAGGAGAAGGAGGCCTCGCCCTCCTTCTTGTCGATGGGCTCGTGGCGCAGAGCCAGCCGGTAGCCGTCCACAGACACCACGGTCAGGCCGTTCTCGTCCACCTCGAAGAGGGAGCCGGTATGGATGGGGCGGCTCTCGTTGTCGCTGACGGCGAAGAGGGTCTGGCCGATCATGGCCTTGAGCCGCTCCTGGGTAATGACAAAGGAGTTCTGATACTCCACGGTGGGCAGCTCGGGGAACTCCTCCGGGTCGGTGCCCAGGATGTTGAACTCGCTCATGCCGCACTTGATGTTGACCATATAGTTCTCGGCGGTGAAGATGACGGTGTCGTCGGGCAGCTTGCGGATGATCTCACCGAAGAGGCGGGCGGAGAGCACCAGGGAGCCCTGGCTCTGGATATCGGCGGGGACAATGGTACGGATGCCGGTCTCCAGGTTATAGCCGGTGAGGCGCAGCTCGCTGCCGGCCTCCAGCAGGATGCCCTCCAGAGCGGGAATGGAGCTCTTGGGGGAGACGGCCCGGCTGGAGGTGGAGATGGCGGACTGGAGCAGGGCCTTCTCACAGGTGAATTTCATGGAATGGAACCTCCGTTTCCGTCTCTCCTCTCGGCGCGATCAGGAGAGGAGAGGCTATATAGATTCGTAGTAACCGTAGTAGGGAATGTGGATGTGGAAAAACTGCGGAAGCCTTAGAGCGGGAAGGGGTTGGCCGTCCACAGGGGGTGTGGAGAATTTTTGCCGGTTTCCACACCTTCGGGGAAAGGGGGAAGTTGTCCACATTTGGGTTTTCCACATCTCCACAGAATGTTGATAAAACTGATTGCCCCCTGTAATCGGATTGGTGCAGGAAATCCTGCATTAAAGGGTATGCGGTGGCCTCCCTTTTTCCTTCAAAAAAATGGAAAAAGAGCGGGGGAGGGGTTATTCGTACCGGGCGTTGATGTTGGCGTTCAGGTCCTTGATGATCTCGGCCACCTCGGCGTTGGACTTCATCAGGTTCTCAATGCGCTCGATGGAGTGCATGACGGTGGTGTGGTCCCGGCCCTCAAACTCCTTGCCGATCTCCTTGAGGGACAGGGAGGTCATGCGCCGGATGAGGTACATGGCCATCTGCCGGGCGAGGGCGGTGTCCTTGGTGCGGCCCTGGCCCCGGAGGGCGTCGTTTTCGATGTTGTAGAATTTGCAGACCTCTTCGATGATCACGTCGGCGGAGGGGAGAAACTCGGCCTTCTCCTTGAACATGTCCCGGACGGCCCGGGTGACGGTGTCCACGTCCACGCTCTCGCCCATCAGCTCCTGGAAGGCCAGAATCTTGTTGACGGTGCCCTCAATCTGGCGCACGTTGGAGGTGATGTTCTCGGCGATGTACTGGAGGACGGGTTCGGGCAGCTCCATGCCCCGGCGGATGGCCTTGTTCTTGATGATGGCCACGCGGGTCTCGTAGTCGGGGGGCTTGATGTCCACGGGGAGGCCCCACTCGAACCGGGTTTTCAGACGGTCGTCCAGCCGCAGCATCTCCTTGGGGGGACGGTCGGCGGTAAAGACAATCTGGCGGCCGGCCTCGTAGAGGGTGTTGAAGGTGTGGAACATCTCCTCCTGGGAGCTCTCGCGGCCGGCGATGAACTGGACGTCGTCCATGAGGAATACGTCGGCGGAGCGGAATTTCTCCCGGAACTCCTGGTTGCTGCCCTCACGGATGGCCTGGATCAGCTCGTTGGTGAAGGCGTCGCCCTTGATGTACACCACCCGGAAGTCGGGGCGGGTGGCGTGGATCTTGTGGGCGATGGCGTAGAGCAGGTGGGTCTTGCCCAGGCCGGACTCGCCGTAGATGAACAGCGGGTTGTAGCTCTTGCCCGGGTTTTCGGCCACGGACAGGGCGGCGGCGTGGGCGAACTTGTTGGAGGACCCGACCACGAAGCGCTCGAAGGTGTAGTCCTCGGTGCCGGGGAGGAAGGTGCTGTCCACGGGCTTGGCGGCCTCGGTGAAGTGCTCCAGCTCCCCCTCGCCCAGGACCTCCACCTGGAAGTCGGCGGCAAAGAGCTCGTGCAGTGCCTTCTGGATATTGGGGACATAGCGTTTGCGGATGATGTCACGCTTGAAGTTGGTGGGCGAATGGATGACGAAGCGGTCCTCCTCCAGGGCCACGGCGGTGCAGTCGTCAAACCAGGTGTTGATCGCCGTGGCAGTCATGTCCGCTTCCATGAGGGAGAGAACCTTGGCCCATATATCGGCCGGTGAATTCACGGGTGAAACCCCCTTTTGCAAAAAAATGCGTCTCTTTGAGTATACCAAAAAAATACCTCCCTAGCAATGTTTTTTGCGCCTACACATATTAAAAGAAATAAGGGGATTTGTGGCATTTTTCCGTACACCCACAAGATATAGTAGGATGGAGAAAATTTTCTTGTTTTCCTTCCAAAAATAGTAGTTGACAGGGGATTTTGTTTTCGGTTATAATACCCAGTGCGCTATTATACCCGGTTTTGGGGTGTAAAGGCATGGCAATTGACGACCGCGGCCGGGCTTGCTCCGGCCGTTGTGGAGGGCGGCTCCGGCCGCTTTTTAAACGAACAGGAGGTGTAACACGATGGTTCGTACCTATCAGCCCAAGAAGCGTCAGCGTTCCAAGGAGCACGGATTCCGCAAGCGTATGCGTACCGCCAACGGCCGCAAGGTCCTGGCCCGCCGCCGTGCGAAGGGCCGCGCCCGCCTGACCCACTAAGGTGGCAGCGGAAAAGAAAATAGGGCTTTTTTGAGGGGCGGAGGAGTTGATCCTTCCGCCCCTGCGCAGCATGCGGACAAATTTGTCCTGTTTTCCCCATTCCCCCGGCGGGGGAGGGAGCCATCCCTCCTCCAAACCCGTCTCTTGAAGGAAGGCGCAGCATGGATCACACGGTCTCTCTCAAACTCAATCACGAATTCCGCCGGCTCTACGCCAAGGGAAAGAGCGCCGTGAACCCCTGCATGGCGGTGTACTGCCGGAAAAACCGGCTGGGCTACAACCGGCTGGGCTTCACCACCGGCACCAAGCTGGGCAAGGCGGTGGTGCGCAACCGTGTCCGCCGCCGGCTGCGGGAGATCTACCGCACCAACGAGGAAAAAATCCGCCCCGGGTACGACATTGTCGTAGTGGCCCGGGTCCGGGCCTGCCACAGCCGGTATGCCGAGCTGCAGCGGCAGTTCCTCCGCACAGCGGACAAGCTGGGCCTTCTCAACGGGAGCGGCACATGAAGGGGCTGCTGCTGGGTCTGATTCAATTCTACCGGCGCAGCATATCCCCCATGCGGCCGCCCTGCTGCCGTTTCATCCCCACCTGCTCCGAGTACGCTCTGGAGGCGGTGGAGAAGTACGGCGCGGTCAAGGGCGGGCTGCTGGCCCTGCGGCGTCTGCTGCGGTGCCACCCCTTTCACCGTCAGAAGTCCATTGAGTACGACCCGGTACCGTAAGGTCCGGGCCGCCCTTTTGGTGCCCTGACGGAGAAATTCCCCCGCGTTTCAGCCCCGAAAATTTACTTTGGAGGCCATTCAATGCAAGGAATTCAGCTTCTTCTGACCCCCTTTGTATGGGTCCTGATGCTCTTCTATGAGCTCTTCGACAACTACGGCGTGGCCCTGATCCTCTTCGCCGTTCTGGTCAAGGTCATTCTCTTCCCCCTGTCCATCAAGGCCAAGCGGTCCATGATCCAGATGAACATGCTCAACGGCCAGATGCAGAAGCTCCAGAAAATGTACGGCAACAACCGGGAAAAGTACAATATGGAGCTTCAGAGGCTCTACGAGAAGGAGAAGGTCAACCCCATGGGCGGCTGCCTCTGGAGCCTGCTGCCCCTGGTGATCCTGCTCCCTCTGTACGCCATCATCCGCCAGCCCCTGACCTACCTGATGAACCTGACCCCCGACGCCATCAGCCAGGTGGCCGAGGTGGTCAACTGGAGCACCGAGGCGGTGGCCAAGGGCTGGATCAAGGAAGCCGCCGACTTCGCCAACGTGGGCTACAACCAGCTCTACCTGGCGTCCCTCATTACTCCTGAGAACATCGGCGCCGTCCAGGCCGTGGCCGAGGGCGCCCGCGTCATCAACTTTAACTTCCTGGGCCTGAACCTGGCCCAGATGCCCCAGTGGCAGTTCTGGACCTGGAGCAGCGTGGACTGGGCCCACATCGGCCTGTTCCTCATGCCCATCGTGTCCGCTGGCTCCGGTCTGCTGTTCTCCCTCATTATGATGAAGACCAACGCGGTCAACAAGCAGAGCGAGAATGCCGTGGCCAACTCCACCAACCGCACCATGCTCATCATCTCCCCCCTCATGTCCCTGTGGATCGGCTTTGCCATGCCCGCGGGCCTGTCTGTGTACTGGATCAGCCAGAACGTGCTGTCCATGCTCCAGGAGTTCCTGGCCGGCAAGCTGCTGAAGAAGGACTATGAGAAGGCCGCTGAGATTGCCGCCCGCCGTGAGGCCGAGGAGAAGGAAGAGGAGAAGCGCCGCCGTGAGGAGGAGCGCGCCGAGCGCGCCCGCCGCATCGAGGAGGCCAAGAACAACAAGGGCAAGAAGAAGGGCCCCAAGACCCCCAAGGACCCGGATGAGGCCAAGATTCCCGCCTCTGTCCGTGAGGCCAGCCGTGTGGGCATCCGCGCCTACGCCCGTGGCCGGGCCTACGACCCCTACCGCTTTAGCCCCGACGGCCCCACTCCCTACCGTGATCTGAACGGCGCGGTGGTGGAGAACGCCCAGGACAAGAAGCTGGAGCACAAATCCGAGGTCCGGGAGGAGGCCGCTCTGGAGCAGGCCGCCGACCAGATGATCGTGGACGAGCTGAAGGCGGAGCAGACCACCCAGGCTCCCGCTGAGGCCCCTGCCGAGGCGCCCGCTGAGGACGCCGGCACCACCCAGGCCCCCGGCTTTGAGACCCCTCACTATGACGCCCCCGACTACGACGCTTCCGGCGAGGACGGAAAGCAGTCCTGACACTTTTCCTCGAAAAGGAGAGAAAACAGCCCATGCTGAAATATATTGAGAGCACCGGCCGCAGCGAGGAGGCCGCCATTGAGGCCGCCCTCCAGAAGCTGGGAATGGACCGGGACGACGTATCCGTGGAGGTGCTGGAGCGGGCCAAGACCGGCTTCCTGGGCATCGGCGCCTCCCCGGCCAAGGTGAAGGTGACCTACGAGGCCCCCGACGAGGAGCCCGTGGCAGAGGAGAAGCCTGTGGAGACCGTCCCCGCCGCCCCTGTGGCGGAGGAGGCTCCCAAGGCCGCTCCCCAGGCTCCTGAGGCCCCTGCGGCCGAGGAGCCCAAGGCCCAGCCCGCCGCTGTCACTGTGGACGGCGACGAGCGCGCTGAGAAGATTCACGCCTTCCTCACCGGCCTGCTGGCCCATATGGGCTCCAGCGCCGTCCCCTCCATCACCCTGGGTGAGGAGAACACCTACGAGGTGGAGCTGCTGGGCGAGCACCTGGGCAGCCTCATCGGCCGCCGGGGCGAGACCCTGGACGCCATCCAGCAGCTGACCAACTACGCCGTCAACCATGGCCAGTCCCACCGGGTCCGGGTCCACGTGGACGCCGAGGGCTACCGCGCCAAGCGGGAGGAGAGCCTGGAGCGGCTGGCGCTGAAGGTGGCGGGCAAGGTGGTCAAGTACCGCCGGAACGTGACCCTGGAGCCCATGAACGCCTACGAGCGTCACGTCATCCACACCGCCCTCCAGACCTACCCCGACGTGACCACCTACTCCACCGGCACCGAGCCCAACCGCCGCACCGTGGTGGCTTACAGCCGCGGCGAGCACCGGGGACAGTAAAAAACCACAGAGCATGATAAAAGCGCCGGAGACCATCAGGTCTCCGGCGCTTTTCCTATGGCAGCAGGGATTGCCTGACCGCCGGGCGCGTGGTATCCTATGGTCGATATGCTTTGGAAAGGGGAGAGGACCTTGAAAGAAACGGACCACGGGACGGATTTCTCCGCTCTCCGGGAGGGGTACCGCCTGGCGCGGCGGCAGGAGCGGGACAGAATCGCCGCCTATTTCAAGGCCCTGCCCGACTTTGAGACCAGTCCCCGGCCCGGCGGGGCCGGTATCAGCCGGTACACCTCGGGCAGCCGTTTGGCGCCTCCCTACGACCTGCGGGGCTGGATGTGGGTGTGCGTGAGGCGGGGGGAGACGGAGTTTCTCCTCTCCCTCCAGACCTTTGACCGGGACCCCAACTCGGGCAATCTCCACACCCTCACCGACCGCATCGGGGTATACGCCTGGACCGGGGCCTACTCCTCCGCGGACGCCCAGGAGAGAATGAAGATTACCCCCCTGGAGCTGCCCCTGAGCGGGGCGGACCTGGACACCCTGGCGGAGCTGCTGCGGGCCCTGAGTGACTGTGGGGGCGACTGGGAAGGGGAGGCGTACCGGGCGGTGTGCCAAAAGTATGGCCTGGTGTAGGACAGGATAAAAGCAAACAGAAAACGCGGCGTCTCGCGCTGAGACGCCGCGTTCATTTTTGCATTTGATGCTTATTCCTGGGGCGCGGTGGGAGCCGCTCCGCCCTCGCCCTTAGCCCGGGGCCGGTGACGGCGGTGGCGGTGGCGGGTGGACTTCTTCTCGCCGCCCTCGGCAGCCCCCTCGGCGTTCACAGCCTCGGGCTTGACCTTGGGCTGCTGCTGGGCCTGCTGGGGAGGGCGCTCCTGGCGGGGCTTGTCCCCCTTGGGCTTCTGCTGGGGCTTGTCCCCGCGCTTCTCCTGCTTCTTCTGCTCCTGGCGGGGCTTGCCCTCCTGCTGGGCCTTGGGCTCGGCCTTCTTCTGCTCGGGACGGGGCTTGTTCTCCTGCTTTTTCTGGGGCTTGCCCTCCTGGGCCTGGCGGGGCGCCTGCTCGGCCTTCTCGCCGCCCCGGTTCCGGCTGCGGCTGCGGCTCCGGCCGGACTTTGCCTCGGCCTGCTGCTGCTCGCCCTCAGTACGCACAGAGGCGGTGAGCCCCAGCCCGGTGAGAGCGGTGCCCAGGCTGCTGCGCAGCTTCTCCTCCGGGTCCTCGGGGAGCGGGGTCACCTTGCGCAGCTTGGCCAGCTCCTCCGACGGCGGGGCCACATACCCCTCCGGCCGCTTGCCCTTGCCGTTGCGCACCACGCAGATTTCGCAGTTGTGGAAGCAGCGGGGAGACTCGGGCGCGTCGTCCAGGCGCACCTTCACCGTCTCCCGCAGCAGGTTTACCTGGGACACAGTGCCCACGCCCTCGGGCGTCTCCACGAAGCTCTCGTTCTTGGGCATCCGCTTCACCGCGTCCTCGTAGGCGTCCTGCTCGTACTTCAGGCAGCACATGAGCCGCCCGCAGGTGCCCGAGATTTTGGTGGGGTTGAGGGACAGGCTCTGGGTCTTGGCCATCTTGATGGACACGGGCTGGAAGTCGTCCAGGAAGGAGGCGCAGCAGAAGGGACGGCCGCAGATGCCCAGGCCGCCCAGCATTTTGGCCTCGTCCCGGACGCCGATCTGCCGCAGCTCAATGCGGGTGTGGAAGATGCCGGCCAGGTCCTTTACCAGGGCCCGGAAGTCCACACGGCCCTCGCTGGTAAAGAAGAAGAGGATCTTGTTGCCCTCGAAGTTGTACTCCACCTCCACCAGCTTCATGTCCAGCCCGTGGGCGGCGATTTTCTCCTGGCAGATGTGGAAGGCCTTCTTCTCCTTCTCCCGGTTGCGGGCCACGGTGTCCAGGTCCTTCTCGGTGGCGATGCGCACCAGGGGACGGAGGGGAGCCACCACGCTCTCATCCTCCACCATGGTGTTGCCCTTGACGCACTCGCCGTACTCGATGCCCCGGGAGGTCTCGATGATGACCCCCTGTCCGGCCCGGACCTGGGTGCCTCTGGGGTCGAAATAGTACTCCTTGCCTCCGCTCTTGAAGCGGACGCTGATGATTTCGGTCATAGGTACCTCCAGCGCCCACCTGGGCGCACGTTCAGAATAAACCGCCACGGCGGCGGGAATGGGCCATTACCCCCGGCAGCGGGCGAGAGCGGCGCACAGCCAGCCGGCCAGGTGTCCCGCGCCCACGTTGAAGGCGCAGGAGGTGCGCAGCTGCTCCAGCACGTCCACGGCGGCGAGCAGCGCCCTGGGGGACAGGGCCTGGGCCGCCTTTGCAGCGGCGGCGCGGCGGTCGGGGTCGGCCTCGCCGCAGTCTCCGCCGGTGCGGAGCACCAGGGCGTGGCGCAGCAGAAGAACCCCCTCAGAGAAGAGGTCGGACAGGCTGTCCCGGTCCCACTTCTCCAGGGAGATGCACAATTCCATCAGTGCCAGCTCATCCCCGGCGGACAGCCGGGCAATCAGCTCGGGCGCGGCGGCACGGGCCTGGCTCTCTCCGCCGGAGGCGCCGGCCAGCTCGGCCACGGCACGGCCCAGCAGGCCCTCGCAGCGCTGTGCAGCCCCCACAATGGCCTCCCGGGGCTTGTCCGGGTACCTGCGGGACAGCCAGTCCTCGGCCTCCGCCTCGGTCACCGGCGACAGTGTCACCACCTCGCACCGGGACCGGACGGTCTGGAGCAGGGCGGCGGCGTTGTCGGTGAGGAGGAGGAAGGCGGCGTAGGGCGGCCCCTCCTCCAGCAGCTTGAGCATGGCATTCTGGGCGCTGGCGTTCATGGTCTGGGCGTTTTCCAGAATGTACACCTTGCGCCCGGCCTCGTTGGGGCGGATGTAGGCGTCGGAGCGGAGTGCGCGCACCTGGGCCACGCTGATGTCCTTGCCGTCGTCCCCGATGACGGAGATGTCCGGGTGGATGCCCCCCATGGCCTTGCGGCAGTCGGGGCAGGACAGGCAGGGCTTGTCCCCCTGCCCACGGCATACAAAGGCAGCGGCCAGGACCCGGGCCAGCGTACGCTTGCCAGCCCCGGCCGGGCCGCTGAGAATGTACGCGTGGGACAGGCCCCGGCGGGCGGTCTGGGCCTCCAGCTGCCCCTTGAGGGCGGCGTTGCCCGCCAGAAGGCTCAGGTTCATCAGACGCGCTCGAACCGCTCAATGTCCACCACGAAGATGGTGGCGCCGCCAACCAGCACCTCCACCGGCATGGAGGGGTAGTACCCGTAGCTCATCTCGGTGGTGGTGGGGATCAGCTCCTTGCGGCTGTGGGAGTGCTCCTTGATGATATCAATCACGGCCTGGACCTTCTCCTCGTCCACGCCCACCAGGATGGTCACGTTGCCCGCCATGAGGAAGCCGCCGGTGGTGGACAGCTTGGTGGAGGAGAAGCCCTTTTTGGTCAGGGCCTGAGTGACGGCGTTGGCGTCGTCCCGGTTGATAATGGCAAGAATCAGTTTCATGGTAATCCCTCCTGAAGGAACAATGAGAGAGAGGGCGGGCCTGCCTGCCACACACTTACAGGCAGAGCACCCGGCAGCCCTCTTTTTCCATATTATAACCTATCTCCGACAAATATGCGAGATGTTTTTTCCCGATTTCCTCGCCGGGAGCCACCACGGGCACACCCGGCGGGTAAGGGGCAATCTGCCCGGCGGATATCCGGCCCTCGGCGGCGGCAAAGGGCACGGTCTCGCTTGGGGCGAACCGGGCCTGTCTGGGGGAGCGCACCAGCCGGGGCAGGGGAGGGGGCGGCGGGAAGGGGTTGGCCTCCGGGGGCGGCGGGTTCACCCGGGAAATGGCGTCAGAGAGCCGGGCGAAGTCCTCGGGACCGTCGGCGCAGGTGGGGATGAACACCACGTGGCCCGCGTCCGCCATCTCGGGCCACACCCCCAGCTCCTCCAGAGCCTCCTGGACGGCGAAGCCGTCCCCGGTGCGCAGCACGAAGCGGGTGGGGTCCAGGGGCGCCATGTCCGGCGTCAGGGAGGGGAAGCGCTGCCGGAGCGCCGTCGTCTGTGCCGCGGCCTCCTCATAGGCGGTTTTTCCCTCGCTCTCCATCCAGGCACGGGCCAGGTCCAGGCTGGCCATCAGCACATAGGAGGGACTGGAGCTGCCGTACAGGGACGCGGCGGCGCGCAGGTCGCCGTGGGCAAAGCCGCTGCTTTTCCCCGACAGCAGCAGGGCGGTCTGGCCCAGGGCGGGGAGTGTTTTGTGGGCGGACACCACGGCGATGTCCACTTCCTCCATGCCCGTGTACCCCAGGAAGGGCAGGTGGGCGCCGTGGGCGGCGTCCACGACCAGCTTTCCACCCCGGGAATGGATGATGTGGGCCAGAGCGGGCAAATCCGACAACACACCGTAATATGTGGGCGAGGTAATACAGACAGTCTTGATTTCCGGCCGGGAATCCAGCCATTTTTCCACGTCGCCGGGCTGAACGGGGCCGGTGACGCCCGCCTCCGCCAGCCAGGGCCGGGGCAGAAAGACGGGGTGCAGGTCCAGCAGGGCCAGGGCGTTGTACACCGACCGGTGACACCCACGGTCCAGCAGCACGCTGTCCCCGGGGCGGCAGGTGAGGGTGAGGGCGGTCAGCATGCCCTGGGTGGAGCCGCCGGTGAGAAACAGACACTCCCCCATGTTGAGGGTGTCCCGCCACAGGTCCTCGGCCGCCTTGATGGGCCCGTCTCCGGCGAAGAGGTCGCCGGTGGGGGGCAGCTCGGTGAAGTCCATGGCCGCCAGGGGGGTGAACTCGGAGGCGGGCATGGCGCGGCCCTTGTGGCCGGGCATGTGCATCCGCAGGGGGTCCTGGGCGGCAAAGGCCCGGAGAGCATCGTAGAGGGGGGTGGGTCCCATGGCGTCATCTCCCGAAAAATGTTTCCTCCAGTATAGCAGAACCGGCCCGAACCCGCAAGGCGGCCCCAGATGGGGAGAAAAAGAAGAACGGCAAAAAGCCGGCCTGCGGACAGGCCGGCTTTTTGCCGGGAAAGAAGGAAAGAAGAAACGCGGCCCGATTGGCGGAACTTGCTCAAGGCTCCGTCCGGGCTTGGGAAGAGTCAAGAGAGGTATCATCTCTGTTGACACCCATATAATACCCAATTAAACTGAAATCAGTCTGAAAAAACTGGGAACATTTTGTGAACGGCGGCGGCTAATTTGTGAACATTTTAAAAAGACCGTCCCCCGGTAGGATTTCTCCCACCGGGGGACGGTCTTTTCAGGCGGTTATTCCAGATAAATGCTCTGCAGCCGCTCCAGCTTCCGGCTGTTGAAGCCCATGGGGCCGGTGAGCAGACTGTCCATGGAGCCGAACCGCTGGTCAATCTCATCCAGCAGGTTCTCCAGGCTCCGCCGGTCCACGCCCGCGGTGGCCTTGATGGCGGGCATCAGGGCCTCGGCCTCATCGGGGCAGCTCCGGCGGACGTACTCCTCCACCAGGGCCAGCTCGTGGGCCAGGTACCGGTTGGTGAGGAGGAAGTCCTCCATAATGGCCTCCCGGTCCGCCCCAAGGGCGGAGAGGAGCAGGGCCGCGCCGATGCCGGTGCGGTCCTTGCCGGCGGTGCAGTGGAAGAGGAGGGCGTGCTCCCCGTCGTTTTTCAGGGCCAGGTCCAGGAAGGCCCGGTAGGCCTCCAGACCCCAGGCGGTGAAGAAGAGCTCGCAGTAGGACTTGTCGCTGAAGGTGCCCGACTTGGCCATGGACAGCAGCATGGCGTTGAAGTCGCTGCGGCCATGCTCAGCCACCGACCGGGCCGCACGGCTCATGCCGCCGCCGTTCTCATCCAGCACCAGCAGGTGGTAGAAGGAGGCGCCCCGGAAGGCCGGGTCAGGACGGGCGTTGGCCTCCTTCAGGGTACGGAAGTCCGCCACCCAGGCCAGGCGGTAGTCCTGGGCCAGGATGCGGCGGTCCTCCTCCGTGGCGTCGCACAGAGCGCCGGTGCGCAGCAGCAGGCCCTTCCGCACCTTCTTTCCCCCGGCAGCGGGAATACCGCCCAGCTCGCGGGCGTTTTTCACTCCGGTAAGACCGATGGAACCGGGCAGATGGGACATGAACCGTCACTCCTTTTTCTTTCTGTGGCAGGGCGGGAAAACGAAAGGTTCCCGGGAGGAAGAGGCCTTACTCGGCGGTCTCTTCCTCTTTCTTGGTGCAGACGATGTTCAGCTCGTCCAGCTGCTTCTGGGTGACGAAGGACGGGGCGTTCATCATCAGGTCCTGGGCGTTCTTGTTCATGGGGAAGGGGATGATCTCACGGATGGAGTCCTCACCGGCCAGCAGCATGACCATGCGGTCCACACCGGGGGCGATACCGGCGTGGGGGGGAGCGCCGTAGGTGAAGGCGTTGTACATGGCGGGGAACTTGCTCTTCACGTCGTCCTCGCCCAGCCGCACCAGCTGGAAGGCCTCAATCATAATCTCGGGGTCGTGGTTCCGGACGGCGCCGGAGGACAGCTCCACGCCGTTGCACACCAGGTCGTACTGGAAGGCGGTGATGGACAGGGGGTCCACCTGGCCGTCGGCGGCCTTCTTCAGAATCTCCAGGCCGCCGTTGGGCATGGAGAAGGGGTTGTGGCAGAACTCCAGCTCGCCGCTCTCCTCGCCAATCTCGTACATGGGGAAGTCCACGATCCAGCAGAACTCGTAGGTCTCCTTGTGGAAGTGGTCGGGGCACAGGGGAGCCAGCATCTTGATGAGCACACCGGCGGTCTTCTGAGCGGAGAGCTTCTTGCCGGCGGTCAGGCCCACGAAGGTGCCCTTCTCCAGGCCCAGAGCGGCCACCACGGCGTCCTTGATGGGCTGGACAAACTTGGCGATGCCGCCCACAATCTCGCCGTTCTCGTCGTAGCGGAACCAGTAGACCTTGCCGCCGGACTGGACCTCCACGTCGGCGCACAGCTTGTCAATCTGCTTGCGGGTGGCGGAGAAGCCGGTGACCTTGACGGCCTTGACGGTGTTGCCCTCGAAGGGGCCGAAGCCGCAGGCGCCCAGGGCCTCGGTGGCGTCCTGAGCGGTCAGGTCAATGCGCAGGTCGGGCTTGTCGGAGCCGTAGGTCTCCATGGCCTCCAGGTAGGGGATGCGCTTGAAGGGGGCGGAGGAGGCGGTGTCATACTTGCCGTACTTGGCGAAGATGGGGGGCAGCACGTCCTCCAGAACGGTGAACACGTCCTCCTGGTCGGCAAAGGCCATCTCCATGTCCAGCTGGTAGAACTCGCCGGGGGAGCGGTCGCCGCGGGCGTCCTCGTCACGGAAGCAGGGGGCAATCTGGAAGTACTTGTCGAAGCCGGAGGCCATCAGCAGCTGCTTGAACTGCTGGGGTGCCTGGGGCAGGGCGTAGAACTTGCCGGGGTGCTTCCGGCTGGGCACCAGGTAGTCGCGGGCGCCCTCGGGGGAGGAGGCGGTCAGGATGGGGGTGGTGATCTCCATGAAGCCGTGGGCGGTCATGGCCTGCCGCAGGGCGGACACCACCTGGCAGCGCAGCACGATGTTGTTCTTCACCTCGGGGTTGCGCAGGTCCAGATAGCGGTACTTCAGGCGGGCGGACTCGTCAGCCTCACGGCTGCGGTTGATGGGGAAGGGCAGCTCGTTGTGGCGGCAGCGGCCCAGCACCTCGATCTTCTCAGGCACCACCTCGATGTCGCCGGTGGGCAGCTTGGGGTTCTTGCTGTCCCGCTCCCGCACCACGCCGGTGACCTGGATGGTGGACTCCTTGTTCAGGGCCTTGATGGTCTTGACCATCTCCTCGGTCTCGGCCACCACCTGGGTGGTGCCGTAGAAGTCCCGCAGCACTGCGAAGCCCAGGCTGGCGCCCACCTCACGGAAGTTCTCCAGGAAGCCCGCCAGGGTGACGGTCTGTCCCACGTGCTCCATGCGGAGCTCACCGCAGGAGTGGCTGCGGTAGCAGGTACGCGCGTTATCCATGAAAAATCAACTCCAAATTGTAATATACAATGTTATAAATAACAGATTGTATTGAATTTACCCCATCAGACTCTCCAGCAGGCTGTGGGAATAGGGCTGGTCAATGGGCAGGGTGACGCCCAGGTTGTCCAGCTTGAGGGCGCTGCCGTCGGCGGCGCAGAACCAGACGTTGAGGCTGTCCGGGTTGGCGGGGGAGAAGGCGCACTGGATGGTGCGCTTCACGCTGTCCAGCAGGGTGAAGGCCAGCTGGTTGGCGTCGTACATGTGGAAGCCCTCCTTCTGGGGCTCGGGGGGGCCCACAAACAGGGCGCAGGTGTCCGCCCAGGCCACGGTCACGCCATCCTTGCCCACGGTGACGGCGGCGGCGTCCAGATTCCAGCCGGTGAGGTCGCTCATCTCAGTGAGAAAATGCTCCACCAGAAGCGCGCTCTCTTCCGCCGGGTCCAGAGGGCTGTTGGTGAAGAAGGGGACAAAGTCTCCCTCCTGGCCCACATAGAGGGTGTACTCCGTGTTCCGGGTCACCTGGCCGCCGGTCAGGTCCAGATAGCGGCTGTAAAACACCTGCAGGTCCAGGTCCTTGTACTGCTCGGTGGCCATGTCCTTGGTGACGCCCAGGGCAGACATGGCGGTGTTCTCCACCCAGGCCTCGTTGGTCACACCGGAGGCGTGCTGCTCGTTCCACAGGAAGTCGCTGCCCAGGGTGGACACAGCGGTGAGAACGGCCTTCAGGTAGTCCCTGGAAGTGACGGTCTTGCCATTGCCCTGGAAGTACACCGTGTCGGGCACGTCCAGGGAGGCCCACACCACCGCGTCAAAGGTGGGGGTGAAGGTGGTGCGCAGCTCCTCCCGGGCTACACGGGCCACCATGGCGGCGGCCTCGCTGCGGGTCAGGGTGTTGGACCCGGCAAACATGCCGTACTCGTTGACGCCGGTAAGGATGCCCGCGTTGTAGAAGCGGAGCACGTCGGCGTCGGCGGTGTCGGGCAGGGAGGTGATGCTGTTGATGGCGCTCAGCTGGTCAGCGGGCAGAGCGGCGGACAGCAGCTTGAGGAAGCCCAGCCGGGTGACAGTCTGGTCGGGCTGGGACAGCAGGGAGAGCACCATGGCGTCGTCCTTGGCCAGACCCTTCAGGTAGTCCACCGCGCCGGTGTACCAGGGGGAGCCGGCGGGATTGTCAAACAGGCCGTCGCCGCCGTCCAGAATTTCGGCCATGCGGGCGGCGATGGCAGCCGCCTCGGACACGGCCATGGTGCGGTAGGGCTCAAAGCCCTTGTCGGAGCCGGTGATGAGGCCGGTCTCGTAGCAGATTTTGGCGCTGGACTCAAACCAGCTTCCGGCGGGCACATCGGCGTAGCCGGGGTAGGTGTTGAGGGAGGGGAAGGCGCCGTCCGCGGCGGACGCGGCCAGGGCGGGGGCGCCGGTGAGGGTGAGGGCCAGGGACAGGCCAACGGCAATGAGCTTTCGATTCATATTGAAATCCTCCAGTAAGCAGTCAGAGTGCGGCGGAACGCCGCCTCTGTATCAGACGGAAACCGGGGGTGAAAGTTCCCTTTTCGGGCGGGTTCCAGCCGCTGTCAGGCCTGGGGCTTGTCCAGGCCGTACTTGGCGGAGACATGCTCCTTGTCCAGGATGGGCCGGTCGTCCTTGGGGTCGCTGAGGCAGTTCTTCACGTAGGACACCGCCTCGGCCACGGGCAGGGTCACCTGCTTGTAGAAGCCCTGGCTCTCCATGTCGGCCTTCTCCTCCTCGGTGAAGTCGTCGGCCATGAGCAGGTTCTTCACGGTGACAGTGCCAGCTTTCACCTCGTCCTCGCCCAGGAAGGCGGCGAAGGGGATGGAGAGCTTGTTGGCGTAGTTGAGCTTCTGCTTGAACTTCTTCTGCTCGCAGTGGAGCTGGGCCCGGACACCCTGAGCACGCAGGGCGGTGGCAAAGGAGATGGCCGCGGACAGGTCCTCGGTCATGGGCAGGATGAGCACGTCGGCGGGAGCGGCGTTGGAGGCGGGATTGAGCATCTTCTGCTCCTGGAGCACGTAGAACAGGCGGGTCAGGCCGATGGAGATGCCCACGCCGGGCAGCTGCTTGTCGGTGTAGTACTCGGCCAGGTTGTCATAGCGGCCGCCGGAGCAGATGGAGCCCACCTCGGGGTGGTCCAGCATGACAGTCTCATAGACGGTGCCAGTGTAGTAGTCCAGGCCCCGGGCGATGGTCAGGTCCACCATGAAGTGGTCGGCGGGCACGCCGAAGGCGGCCATGTACTTCACCACGGTGTTCAGCTCCTCCACGCCCAGGTCGAACAGCTTGTTCCTGCCCTTGAAGGGCTCCAGAGCGGCCATGGGGTCGGCGGCGGAGAGCAGGCTGAGCAGGGTGTCGGCGGTGTCGGCGGGCACGGCGAAGTCGTCCACCAGGATTGCCTTCACCTTATCAACACCAATTTTTTCCAGCTTGTCGATGGTGCGCATCACGTCGCCGGCCTGCTGCTCCAGACCCAGCAGGGCGAAGAGGCCGTTGAGCACCTTCCGGTTGTTCACGCGGATTTTGAACCGGTGGAGGCCCAGGGCGGTAAAGGCCCGGTAGATGATGGAGGGGATTTCGGCCTCGTTGATGATGTCCAGCTTGCCGTCGCCGATGACGTCGATGTCGGCCTGGTAGAACTCGCGGAAGCGGCCCCGCTGGGCACGCTCACCACGGTAGACCTTGCCGATCTGGAAGCGGCGGAAGGGGAAGGACAGCTCGTTGTAGTGGAGGGCCACGTACTTGGCCAGGGGGACGGTCAGGTCGAAGCGGAGGGAGAGGTCGCTGTCACCCTTCTGGAAGCGGTAAATCTGCTTCTCGGTCTCGCCGCCGCCCTTGGCCAGCAGAACCTCGCTGGCCTCGATGGCGGGGGTGTCCAGGGGAGTGAAGCCGTAGAGGGCGTAGCTCTCCCGGAGGATGGCCACCATGCGGTCAAAGAGCACCTGATCCGCCGGCAGCAGCTCCATAAAGCCGGACAGGGTGCGGGGCTTGATACGTTCCATCAGAAAAACTCCTTTTTAATAGGGTAGACCGTTGCTACTCTTCGCCGCGAGTGCGGCGTCAAGCGTTTTGCGCAGCAAAACCTTGAAATTGACCGGATTCACTCCGGGCAATTTGAGTCAAATCGGGGGTCCCCGGCGAATCAGAGATTCGCTGGGGTGTGGCACAGAAAGACAAAAAAGCGCCTCCGTCCCCGGTCAATGGGACGAAAGCGCCTGCCTCCGTGGTGCCACCCATGTTCGGCGGGACGTTTCGTCCTGCCCTCTGTGCTCCTGTTACGGGGAGCGGGCCGTGGATGTCTCCATCCCCGCTGGTAGAGCCGTCTTTCCCGGGTTCCGGTCCGTGGGACGCTTTCAGCCGGGGGCGTCCTTCTCTGTCCGGCGGATGGCCTGGTACTCATGCTCCGTCATAGCGGTGCTTTGTCACTGCATACAGCACAATAGTATCCCAAATTGTCCCCAATGTCAACCGTTTGCGGCCCAAAACCGGGAAATTCAGGGGCAGATATCCCATCAAAATACGGCAAGGTTGTTCGGGCAGAGAGCAAAGCACGAGGAAGAGACTTGGGGCGGCATTGAGATCGCCAATGAATTGCAGAAACTGACAAGTTTGGGTGGGTAACGCTGCTCGGGCAGAAGGGGAACGGAACGCAGAACACCGAACCGGCAAGCAACTACTTTCAAATTTGGTGGGTAATTGAACCCCACCGCCGCGTCGTCCTCGCAAGCTGCGTATCGCTCAGCCTGCCGCAAGCGGCAGGCCTCGTTCACTCCGCTGCTCGTCCTCTCCCCACACGACCCGCTTCGCTGGGCTCGTGCGGGGGCCCCATATTGTCCCCGAAAGGGGGTACCAGGGGGAAACGGGCGCGTTTGGCCCTAACAGGGCCTCTCCGCACGTCGTCGCCGCAAGCTCCATATCGTTCGCTTCGCCATAAATGGCAAAGCTCATTCATTCCGCTGCGGCTCCTCTCCCCACCAAACCCGCTTCGCTAGGCTTTGGCGGGGCCCCTTTTTCCGGCGGCTTTTGGGTACTTTTCGCCGGAGAAAAGTACCTCCCCGAAGGGTGCTCACCTGCAAGCCAGGTGTTTGCCGATGGCTTTCCCCCAGGGGAAGGCAAAAAAACACGCCGCCCTGTGAGGACGGCGTGGTCGAACATATTACACAGTAAAGGGCTTGCTCTTGGGATTGATAATCTCACGCCAATCCAAATCGCCCCGCTCCAGGCCGTGGATGAGCATCTCGGCGGTGCCCACGTTGGTGGCGTAGGGGATGTTGTACTGGTCGCACAGACGGGTGATGTAGTTCAGGTCGGCATCCAGGTCGCTGGACTGGGGGTCGCAGAAGAAGAGGACCATATCAATCTCATTATAGGCGATACGGGCGCCAATCTGCTGGCTTCCGCCGTGCTCACAGGAAAGGAAGAGGTAGACCGGCAGCCCGGTGGCCTCGGCGACCAGCTTTCCTGTGGTATTGGTGGCGCAGACAGTGTGCTTGGAGAGAATGCCGCAGTAGGCAATGCAGAACTGGACCATCAGTTCCTTTTTGCGGTCGTGAGCCATCAGGGCAATGTTCATCGGAATTCATCCTTTCTCAGATAATCGGGCCCAGCCCGGATACAATATGCCAGCCCGCCCCGCCGTATTCCATCTGTACGTCGGGCAGCAGGGCGGTGGTGCGGGTTCCGTCAGCCCAGGTGAGCTGGACCAGAGCCGACCCCTGACAGGCAGTGCCCTCACTGTTGGTGTAGGACAGGCTGGCGGTCATAAGCCGGGCGGACCGGAGGGACTGGCCCGTGTCCGTGTCCAGGGGCAGCTGGAGGGCGGAGAGCAGGGCTGCCCGGCCCTGAGCCGCGGTCATGGATTTGATTTCGGCCAGCTCTCCCAGGGTCAGGTCCATGGCCTGAGCGGCCCTGGGCCCGTCGCCCTCCGCCAGGCCCTCCACCAGCAGGGTCAGGGCCCCGTCCGGAGTGGTGGTCCGGGGCGCTGTGGCCCAGAGGAAGGCCCCAAGGGCCACGGCCAGGGTAATGACGGTCAGGACAGCCGGGGCCAGAACAGTCCTCCATCCGGCCCTGCCCCGTGGCCTGGCACGGGGCGGGGGAGAGGGCTGGGCCTGAGCCGCCGGATTTTCCACCTTTGCGCCGCAGGCTGTGCAGAACTTCAGCCCGTCCTTCAGCGGCGCGCCGCATTTGGTACAGAACATAGTGCCTCCCGGGCCCTTTGGCCCATGGTTTCCGGGTGGGACCCGGAGCGCTTTCCACTAAAAAGCCGTCCTATGTGGAAAACGGGGACGGTCAGCGGATGTGCATGAGGGGCACCCGCTCACCCATCAGGCGGCGGGCGATGTTGAGATAGGCCACGGCGGCGCCCTTCCGGCTGGCCAGGATGATGGGCTTGCCCTGGTTGGCGGAGAGCATGACCTGCTCGTCCTCGGGCACCACGCCCAGCAGGGGCAGGCCAGCGGTATCCATGGCGTCGTCGATGGTGGTGTGGAGCCGCCGGAGCAGCTTGGGCTGCACCCGGTTGACCACCAGATGGATGGAGGGCAGCTGGCGGGAGAGCTGGGAGACCACCCGCTGGGCGTCCCGGAGAGCGGAGGCGTCGGTGGTGGAGACCACAATGGCCCGGTCCGCGCCGCACACGGCCAGCCGGAACCCCTCGCCCATACCGGCGGGGGAGTCCATGAGGATGTAGTCATACTGCTCTCTGGCCATCCGGAGGAAGGCCTTCATCCGCTCCTCGCTGATGCCGGGGGGCAGAGTGAGGGGGGCGGTGAGGAGGTAGAGATTTTGAATCACCGGGTGGGGTACCGCCGCCCGCTTCAGGGAGCAGCGGCCCTCCAGCACATCGGTGAAGTCCATGAGGGCCCTGTCAGTGAGGCCCAGGGAGATGTCCAGGTTGCGCAGGCCGATGTCCATGTCGATGCACAGCACCCGGCGGCCCAGGGCGGCCAGACAGGACGAGACGCCCCCGGTCAGGGAGGTCTTTCCCGTGCCACCCTTACCGGACGTGACCACAACGGCGGTACTCATAGCGTCCCTCCACTTCACACAGTGTTAGTATATCATGGCAGGCTGAGATTTCAAACATTTTTTGTGCAAAATATAAAAAGAAAGCAAAATTTGTGCCAATTTACAGGGGGGCCTTCTGGAGCTTTGCCCAGCGGCGGGGGTAGCCCTTGGGGGTGGGGGCGGTTTTGCGGATGAGCACCACCCGGTGGGTGACGCCCGCACCGGGAATTTCGTAGTCCCGCAGGGCCTCCAGCTTGCCGCCCAGGCGGGCGATGGCATTGGCCGCGCCGGAGAGCTCCTCGGTGCAGTCCACCGCCTTCATGGACAGGAACAGGCCGCCCGGCTTCACGTAGGGCAGGCACAGCTCGGTGAGCACCCGCAGGTCGGCCACCGCCCGGGACACGGCAAAGTCAAACCCGTCCCGCCAGCCCGGCTCCAGGGCCTGCTCCTCCGCACGGGCGTGGACGCAGTCCACGTCCGTGAGGCCCAGGTCGGCGCACACCTCGCCCAGCCAGTTGACCCGCTTGCCCAGACTGTCCAGCAGGGTGAGGGAGATGGACGGTTCCAGAATCTTCAGGGGCAGGCCGGGGAAGCCCGCGCCGGTGCCCACGTCGATGACCCGCTTGCCCTTGAAGTCCACGCCCTCCAGAGTGAGCAGGGCGGCGGAGTCCAGGAAGTGGAGGTCTGCCACCTTGTCCGGGTCGGTGATGGCAGTCAGGTTCATGACCTGATTTTTCTCCAGCAGCAGCTGTCCGTACCGGGCCAGCATGGCGGGTGCGGCAGGGGAGGGGAGGGGGACTCCCATGGCCGCCAGACCGGCGGCAATTCGCTCTTCCATTCCGTTAACCTCCGAAGTTGGCCAGCAGGGCCGGGATTCCGCTGATCAGGTTCACCACAATCAGGGCCAGGCACAGGGCGGTGATGAGGATCATCATGGCCCGGCGGGCAGGGGTGCGGCCCTCCTGGGGCGAGGTGAGCCATACGCACACCGCCGACGCCGCGCCGCCCCCCAGGGCGGGAATGACCATCAGTCCGGCAACGCCGTGGATATAGGTGCCCGTGCCGTACATATAGGTCATGAGCAGCACGATGATGACCATGTACACCACGCCAACCCAGGCCCAGATGCGCTTGAGGGGAGAGGCGGGGGTGTAGGGCTCTCTGGGCTGTTCCTCCTGGTCGTGGGGCGTCTTGTTGTGTTCGTCAGACATAACTGCGCTCCTTACTTGTCGCTGCCGTTGTCCCGCTGCTCCCGCAGCAGGTCACGGATCTCGGTGAGCAGCACCTCCTCCGCCGAGGGGGCAGGAGGGGCCGCGGGGGCCTCCTCCTTTTTCCGGCGGAAGGCGTTCATGGCCTTGACGATGCAGAAGATGACAAAGGCCATAATGAGGAAGTTGACAATGGCCTGGATAAAGTTGCCAAAGGCAATCTGAGCGCCGCCCACGTTGAAAACCAGGGAGGCGAAGGTATCCTGGCCGATGAAGATGCCCACAAAGGGCATGAGGATGTCGTTGACCAGGGAGTCCACGATGGACTTGAAGGCGGCGCCGATGATGACGCCCACCGCCATGTCCATCACGTTGCCACGGGCGATGAATTTGCGGAACTCACCCATAAAGCCCCGGGATTTCCGGTCGATTTCTTTGATATTCTCTTTGATGTTCTTCAAGTGTATAACCTCAATGCTTGTCGTTCAGAGGAGGGCCCTAAGGCCGCTCCTTACTTCTTGGGCACCAGCACTTCCTGGCCGCCCATGTAGGGACGCAGGGCCACGGGGATCTTTACGGAGCCGTCGGCCTGGAGGTTGTTCTCCAGGAAGGCGATGAGCATGCGGGGAGGCGCGACGACGGTGTTGTTGAGGGTGTGGGGCAGGTACATGCCCTTCTCGCCCTTGACGCGCATCTTCAGGCGGCGGGCCTGGGCGTCGCCCAGGTTGGAGCAGGAGCACACCTCGAAGTACTTCTGCTGACGGGGGGACCAGGCCTCGATGTCGCAGGACTTGACCTTCAGATCGGCCAGGTCACCGGAGCAGCACTCCAGCTGACGGACGGGGATGTCCAGGGAGCGGAACAGCTCCACGGAGTAGCGCCACATCTGCTCATACCACTTCATGGAGTCCTCGGGCTTGCAGACCACGACCATCTCCTGCTTCTCGAACTGGTGGATGCGGTACACGCCACGCTCCTCGATGCCGTGGGCGCCCTTCTCCTTGCGGAAGCAGGGAGAGTAGGAGGTGAGGGTCTGGGGCAGGTTGTCCTCGGGGATGATCTGGTCGATGAACTTGCCGATCATGGAGTGCTCGGAGGTACCGATGAGGTACAGGTCCTCGCCCTCAATCTTGTACATCATGGCGTCCATCTCGGTCTGGCTCATGACGCCCTCCACCACGTTGCCGTGGATCATGAAGGGGGGGATGCAGTAGGTGAAGCCCTTGTTGATCATGAAGTCGCGGGCGTAGGCCAGCACGGCGGAGTGGAGCCGGGCGATGTCGCCCATCAGGTAGTAGAAGCCGTTGCCGGAGACGCGGCCGGCGGCGTCCATGTCCACGCCGTTGAAGGTCTCCATGATCTGGGTGTGGTAGGGGATCTCAAAGTCGGGGGTGACGGGCTCGCCGAAGCGCTGAACCTCCACGTTGCAGGAGTCGTCGGGACCGATGGGCACGGAGGGGTCGATGATGTTGGGGATCTGGAGCATGATGTGGCGGATCTCCTCGGCCAGCTTGACCTCCTGCTCCTCCAGCTCGGCCAGACGGTCGGCGTTGGCCTTGACCTGGGCCTTGACGGCCTCAGCCTCCTCCAGCTTGGAGGGGTCCTTCTTGGCCTGGCCCATCAGCATGCCGATCTGCTTGGAGAGGGTGTTGCGGCTGGCCCGCAGCTCGTTGGCCTCGGTCATGGCCGCACGGTTGGCGGCGTCCAGCTCTAGCACCTTGTCCACCAGGGGCAGCTTGGCGTCCTGGAACTTCTTCTTGATGTTCTCCTTGACGGCTTCGGGATTCTCACGGATAAAACGAATGTCCAGCATGGAAATGACACCTCATAATCATATTATTATCGTGCGGGGGATGTCCCGCGGAGAAATGTTTCACGTGAAACAGGGAAGGACTCAGCCCAGGGCCTCTTTCAGCTCCTGGTACTGCTGAGCGGGGGAGAGGTCGCCCTCCCGGCCGGTGAGGGCCTCCTGGGGCAGGTACTGGGGCAGGCCGGCGGCCTCAAACTCCGCCATCATGTTGGCCGCGTCGGTGTAGTAGCCGCGGGAGAACTGCCGCTGGATGCGCCAGAACCAGTCCATGGCCTCCAGAGCCTTCTGGGCGCTGTCCTGGGCGGTCTGGGCGCTCTCGGCGTCGGACTGGGCGCCGGACAGCTGGCTCTGGGCCTCCTCCAGCTGCTCCTGCAGGTCGGCCACCTGGTCCTCCAGCTCCTCCACCTCACCGGTCAGCCGGTCCTTTTCGGCGATCAGGTTGTTGATGGAGTCAAAGGCGTTGTTGGAGGTGGCCTCCAGGCCGGAGATGGCCTGCTCATTGGCTCGCTGCTGCATGAAATAGGAGAGGAGCAGCAGCAGGAAGGCGGCGGCAAAGAGAATGGTGAGATAGCCCATCACCGAGACCTTTTTGTGGGGCTTGGCGTGCTCCGCCTCGTGCTGGAGGTGCTGCACCTCCTGCTCCTCATTGTTGTGGTCCTGCTGGTTCAAAGAGAAGTGCCTCCCTTCCCGCCGGAGGTCTGCTCCAGCGCCTCAAGAAGGGCGGTCAGGTCCTCGTCGCCGTAGTATTCCAGCTCCACCTTGCCCTTTTTGGCCCCCTGGACAATGGACACCTTCCGGCCCAGTCGGGCGGACAGATCCTTGGCGGCGGCGTCACGGTAGATTTTCATGGGGTCGGGGGCGGGAGCGGTCTCCTCCTCGGCCTCCTCTGCGGCTTGGCTGATGCGCTTGGCCATGGCCTCGGTCTGGCGGACGGACAGGTCCTCCTCCACCACCTTCTGGGCCAGCCGCTTCTGCAGCTCGCCGCCGGGGACGGAGAGAATGGCGCGGGCGTGTCCGGCGGACAGCCGTCCCTCCTCCAGCAGCATGCGCACCGCGTCGGGCAGAGCCAGCAGCCGCATGGCGTTGGCCACGGCGGAGCGGGACTTGCCCACCTGCTGGGCCACTTCCTCCTGGGTGAGGCCGTACTCCTCCACCAGGACCTTGTAGCCGCCTGCCTCTTCAATGGGGTTCAAATCCTCCCGCTGGAGGTTCTCGATGAGGCCCAGCTCCATGACCTTCCGGTCGTCGGCCTCAATGACCACGGCGGGCACCTCGGTGAGCCCCGCCTGCTTGGAGGCACGCCAGCGCCGCTCTCCGGCGATGATCTGGTAGTAGCCGGAGGAGAGGCGGCGGACGGTGAGGGGCTGAATGAGTCCATGGGTGCGGATGGACTCGGCCAGGTCGCTGAGGGATTCCTCATCAAACCGTTTGCGGGGCTGCTTGATGCCCGGCTCTACCTGGGAGATGGGCAGCATGACCGAGCCGCCCTCCTGGGTTTTCAGGGCGGCGTCGCCCAGCAGGGCGCCCAGGCCCTTGCCCAGGCCACGGTCCTTGTTCACCGGCAAAATATATCATTCCTTTCCTGTGGGCTGGGGCTCAGCCCTTGTTTTTCTCCATAACCTCCCGGGCCAGCTCCTGATAGGCCTCGGCGCCCCGGGAGAGACTGTCGTAAGCGCTGACGGGCTTGCCGTAGCTGGGAGCCTCAGCCAGCCGCACGTTGCGGGGGATGACGGTGGCGTACACCTGGCCGGGGAAGTGACGCTTGACCTCCTCCGCTACCTGCATGGACAGGTTGGTGCGGCCGTCGTACATGGTGAGCACCACGCCCTCCAGCTCAATGGCCGGGTTGAGGGAGCGCTTCACAATGCGGATGGTGGACAGCAGGTCGCTGAGGCCCTCCAGGGCGTAGTACTCGCACTGGACGGGCACCATAATGGTGTCGGCGGCGCAGAGGGAGTTGAGGGTGAGCAGCTCCAGAGAGGGGGGACAGTCAATGAGGATGTAGTCGTACCGGTCCGAGAGCTGGGCCAGGGCATTTTTCAGGAGATACTCCCGCTTGTCAATGCCGATCATCTCCACGGTGGCGCCGGTGAGGGCCTTGTTGGCGGGGAGCACATCGCCGTAGGGGGTCTCCACCACGGCCCGCTTCACATCGGCGCCGTTGATGAGCACATCGTAGATGTTGGGGGAGACGGTGGTTTTGTCCACGCCGAAGCCGGAGGTGGCGTTGGCCTGGGGGTCGAAATCGCACACCAGCACCCGGGCGCCCTCTTCTTTTAGGGCTGCGGCCAGGTTGACGCACGTGGTGGTCTTGCCCACGCCGCCCTTCTGATTGACGATTGCAATGGTTTTAGCCATAGGGGCACCTGCCTTTTTACAGCATTTGTGGGGCTGAAAAGCACCCTCCGGGCCGGAGTGGGCGGTGGTCTGGGTTCAGACATTCGGCAGGGCGGTTTGTTCAGCAGACATTATTATAATATCGATGTCCGCGCATTTCAACTGATTTTGCCCATGTTTCACGTGAAACATACGGAGTAAATGGCAAAGCCCGTAAAAAAGGCCCGGAGTGTTTCACGTGAAACACTCCGGGCGGAGAGGGGGACGGGAAGATGTGTGCGCAGTGGGAGGACGGTGGAAGAACGTGGGGACAAGTGGAAAACTCACCGTGTTTCACGTGAAACACAGGTCACGCCGTCCGCTTGGGGATGCGGATGGTGAGCAGGATGGAGTCCTCGGTCTCCTGCCGCTCACAGGCCGCGTCCACCCCGGCGGTCTTCATCATGGTCAGACCCTTGGTCACCGTGTTGAGAAAGAACCGCACATCCTTAATTAAATAGGTGGGCTTGCGCCGCTTGGCCGGGGCAGGGGAGAGCAGGGACTCCACATAGGCCTCGGTCTTGGCCACGGTGAGGTGTTCCTGGGCGATGTACTGGGCGGCCTTCAGCTGGAGCTCCGGGTCCTCCAGCCTGAGCAGGGCCCGGGCGTGGCGCTCGGTGCACCCCGCCTCCAGCAGCAGCTTGAGCACCTGTGGGGGCAGACGGAGCAGCCGCAGCTTGTTGGCCACCGCCGACTGAGACTTGCCAATCCGCCGGGCGGCCTCCTCCTGGGACAGATTGTAGGTACAGATGAGCCGGGACAGGGCGGTGGCCTCCTCCACAAAGTCCAAATCCCGCCGCTGGAGGTTCTCCACCAGGGCCAGCAGGGAGGAGTTCTCCTGGTCCACCCGCAGGATGATGCAGGGTACCTCCTTCAGCCCCGCCATCCGGGAGGCCCGCAGCCGCCGCTCCCCGGACACCAGCTCATAGCCTCCGCCGGCCTTCCGCACCGACAGGGGCTGGAGCACCCCGTGCTCCCGGATGCTCTCCGCCAGCTCCTCCAGTCCCTCCTGGGAGAAGTATTTCCTGGGCTGGTCCGGGTTGGGCACAATCAGGCTCTCCGGGAGAAAATGCACCCGATTGGTCTCATACAGTCCCTTTCTGCGCAGCAGGGCCATGAAAATGACCTCCTTTGTAAGATGGGTTGTCCTGTTATCCATATTTTACCACACCAAAAGGAGAAACAAGCCGCAGACCGTCGAATGGGAAATATTTTCCATTTTCTGCTCCGGACAGCCTCCACCGCGGCATTTTCTCTTTCCTCCCGCCCCCGATTATGCTATGATGGAGACAAGCACGGGCGCCCTGTTTTGGGGCTGCCTGAGGAGAGAATCCACCTGAAACGGAGGTATTTCGACTATGAAGCATCGTGTTGCCGCCGCTGTTTTGACGGCGTGTCTGCTGCTGTCCCTGCTGGTGGTGCCTGCCGCCGCCGCCGGGCGCTATTCCGACGTGCCCCAGGGAGACTGGGCCGAAGAGGTCATTCAGAAGGCCACGGAGTACGGCCTCATTGAGGGCAAGGGGGACGGCACCTTTGGCTACGGAGAGTATATGAACCGGGCCTCCTTTGTGACGGTATTGTGCCGCCTGTTCGGCTGGGACATGGTGACGCCGGACAAGCCCTCCTTCTCCGACTGCGACCCGGGCGCGTGGTACTACTCCGCCGTGGAGACCGCCCTGGCCAACGGGGCCATTGACTCGGGGCTCTACTTCCGGCCCAACGACGACATCAGCCGCCAGGACATGGCCATTATGCTGGTGCGGGCCCTGGGGTATGAGAACCTGGCCATGACCCAGGCCTCGGCGGAGCTGCCCTTCTCCGACGTGACGGAGAACAAGGGGTACATCGCTCTGGCCTATGCGTTTGGCATCATCAACGGCGTCAAGCAGGCCGACGGCAGCCTGAACTTCCTGCCCGGCCACTCCTCCACCCGCCAGGAGGCGGCGGCCATGCTGGTGCGGGTGTACGACAAGTACCACGCGGACATTGATTTCCTCCACGGCTTCTACGCCATGAGCTCCTACAGCCAGATTGACATGGCCAGGGAGATGGACGGCGTCAGCCTGGGCTGGGCCCGCATGACCCTGGACGAGAGCGGCAAGCCCTGGCTCAACCAGACCAGCGCCGGCGGCAACGAGTGGGCGGTGCCCCAGGGGTCCGAGCTGGCCACCGGCGCGCTGAAGGAGGCTGAGGTGGACTGCAACCTGAGCGTCTACGCCGCGGGGAGCGACCTGACCATCATTCTCAGCGCCGACAACCGCCAGAGCGTGGTGGAGCAGCTGGTGAAGGCCGCCGGGGACTACAACGGCCTGACCATCGACTTTGAGGGCCTGGGCACCTCTCTGCGCACCTCCTTCACCCAGTTCATGACCGCCCTCCGGGCCGCTCTTCCGGAGGGGAAAAACCTGTGGGTGTGCGTCCAGCCCGACGAGTGGTACGGCGGCTACGACTACAAGGCCCTGGGTGAGACCTGTGACAAGGTGATTCTCATGGCCCACGACTACCAGGACACCAACCTGCCCGAGGGCTGGGTGGGCACCAGCCAGACCCGCAACGCCCCCGCGCCCATCAACAAGGTGTATGAGGCCCTGTGCGCCATCACCGACCCGGACACCGGCGTGGCGGACAAGAGTAAGATTGTGCTGGCCGTGTCCATCACCAGCGTGGGGCTGAAGGTGGACCAGAACGGCCTGCTGGCCTCCACCGACATCTACACCCCCGCGCCCGACACCCTGGCCGCCCGGATGAAGCAGTCCGACGCCGTCCGTACCTGGAACGAGGCCGCGGCCACCCCCTATCTCACCTACTCGGTGGACGGGGAACACTATAAGGTGTGGTACGAGGACGCCCAGAGCATCATGGCCAAGGTGAAACTGGCCCACATGTTCGGCGTGGACGGCCTGTCCATCTGGCGCCTGGGCATCATCCCCAGCTACGCTGACGCCCAGAGCTACGACGTGTGGAGCGCCGTCCAGACCCAGCGGACAGGGAAGTAAGGGCCCGGAGCATGACGGCACAGGAGAGAGGAACAGCAGAAAACGGGAGTGAATAGAATGAATCACAATTCCGCGCGGGAAGAGGGAAGAGCGCTCAAGGCAGCCAAGGAATTTCTGATGATGACCCTGGGCACGTCGCTGGTGTCCATCGGCGTGTACTTCTTCAAGTTTCCCAACAATTTCTCCATGGGCGGCGTGTCCGGCCTGTCGGTGCTGCTGGGCGGACTGTTTGAGTCCACCTGGCTGACCCCTTCCACCTTCAACACCATCATCAATACCCTGTTCCTGGTGCTGGGCTTCATCTTCCTCAACAAGGGCTTCGGGCTCAAGACCGTGTACTGCTCTCTGCTCTACGCCGGTCTCATCCAGCTCTTTGAGGCGGTGGTGCCCCTGTCGGGCCCCCTGACCACCAACAAGATGCTGGAGGCCTTCTTCGCCATCATCCTGCCCGCCCTGGGGTCGGGCATCCTGTTCAACCTGAACTCCTCCACCGGCGGCACGGATATCGCGGCCATGATTCTGAAAAAATACACGGGCATGGACGTGGGCCGGGCCCTGCTCATGTCGGACATCATCATCGCCGGCGCGGCGCTGTTCATCTTCGACATCGAGACCGGCCTGTTCTCCCTGCTGGGCCTGGTGCTCAAGTCGGTGCTGGTGGACAGCGTCATCGAGTCCCTCAACCGGCGCAAGAGCTTCACCATCATCACCTCCCAGCCCCAGCTGGTGTGCGACTATATCATCAAGGAGCTGGGCCGGGGCGCCACTGTGTGGGAGGGCCAGGGCGCCTACACCCATCAGACCCACTACGTGGTGCTGACGGTCCTCTCCCGGGGTCAGGCGGTGGTGCTCCGCCGGTACCTGAAGGAGCACGACCCCTCCGCCTTCCTGCTGGTGTCCAACTCCAGCGAGATTTTCGGCAAGGGCTTCCTCCGGGCCTAAGGGCGGCAAAACCCTGAAAATCTGATTACGGCAAGGAATAATTTCTATGAACGATATCGAACTGTATTTAAAAAAGCGGCGTACCGCCCGGGAGGCGGTGGCCTGCGTCAAGTCGGGAGACTGGGTGGACTACGGCTTCTGCGGCCAGATGCCCTATGAGCTGGACCAGGCGCTGGCACAGCGCATGGCGGAGGAGCCGGAGCTGACCGACCTGAATTTCCGGGGCGGCGTGGCCCTGCGTCAGCCCGCGGTGACCGCCCTGCCCGACGCGGCGGAGCGCATCACCTGGAACTCCTGGCACTGCTCCTCCATTGAGCGGCGGCTCATCGAGCAGGGGATTGGCTACTACGCCCCCATCCGCTTTTCCGAGATGCCCCGGTACTACCGGGAGAACATTGAGCGGGTGGACGTGGCCATGATCCAGGTCTCTCCCATGGACGCCCACGGCTTTTTCAGCTTCAGCCTGAACACCACCTATCTGGCCGCCATGCTGGAGCGGGCCCGCATTATCATTGTGGAGGTCAACCCCAGAATGCCGGTGGCCTTCGGCGGCCTGGGCACCGCCATCCACATCTCCCGGGTGGATATGGTGGTGGAGGGGGAGGGCCACGAGCTGGACCAGCTGCCCGCCGCCCAGCCCACCGAGGTGGACGTGGCGGTGGCCGAGCAGATTGTGCCCCTCATCCCCGACGGGGCCTGCCTCCAGCTGGGCATCGGCGGCATGCCCAACGCGGTGGGCGGCCTGCTGGCCCACTCCGATTTGAAGGACCTGGGTATCCACACCGAGATGCTCACCGACTGCGTGGTGGATCTGGCGGAGGCGGGCAAGCTCACCGGCCGGAACAAGAACCTGGACCGGGGCAGCGCCGTGTTCACCTTCGCCGCGGGCACCCGGCGGCTGTACGACTTCATCAACCGCAACCCCACCGTGATGGTGGCCCCGGTGGACTACGTCAACGACATCGACGTCATCTCCACCCACGACAATGTCATCTCCATCAACAACACCATGGAGGTGGACCTGTTCGGCCAGGTGTCCGCCGAGACCATGGGCACCCGGCACATCAGCGGCGCCGGGGGACAGCAGGACTTTGTCCTGGGCGCCTATCGGTCCAAGGGGGGCAAGAGCTTTATCTGCTGCTCGTCCATCTACCTGGATAAGCAGGGGAGGGCCCACAGCCGTCTGGTGCCCACCATCACCCCGGGCAGCATCATCACCTCCACCCGTACCAACATCCACTACCTGGTCACCGAGTACGGCATGGTGAACCTGAAGGGCCTGTCGGCCTGGCAGCGGGCGGAGGGGATTATCTCCATCGCCCACCCGGATTTCCGGGAGGAGCTCATCGCCGCGGCGGACAGGATGCACATCTGGAAGCGATCCAACCGCCGCTGAGTTTCCACAAAAGCGGCACGATATGTGGATAATGGAACAGCCCCGGAGCACGGCTTGCCGTGCTCCGGGGCTGTGTTTTGGAGGGTATCTTTTTAGTCCACTGTCTTGAGGGACTCCACCATGTCGATTTTTTTCAGCTTCTTCCGGGAGATCACGTTGACCAGGAAGGAGAACAGGGCGGTGAGGACTGCGGCGTACACATAACTCATCACGCCCGCCTCCCGGCCGAACATGACCATGTCGATTTCCACCGTGAGAATCAGCCACTGGTGGAGGAACTTGCCCAGCACCAGGCCCAGCAGGATGCCAAAGATGGTGAGGAAGATGTTTTCCCGGTAGATGTAGGCGTTGAGCTCGCCGGTGTAGAAGCCCAGCACCTTGAGGGTGGCCAGCTCCCGCATACGCTCGGTGATGTTGATGTTGGTCAGGTTGAAGAGCACCACAAAGGCCAGAGCGGCGGCTGACACGGTGATGACCACCACGGCGTAGTCCACGCCCTTCATGCCTTCGATGAAGGTGTTCTTGGTGCTCTCAATGCGGCTGACCGACGACACGCCGGACAGGGGGATGAGCTGCTCGGCCACCGCGTCGGAGTTTTCCTCGGTGTCCTCGGTGTAGGTGACCATCAGGCTGTTGATTTCGGAGACCTGGCCGAAGAGGGACTCGTAGCATTCCTCGGTGATGTAGATGTAGTGGAACACATAGTTTTCCGTCAGGTCGGTGATGGTGACCTCCGCCCGGCGGTTGTCGCCGTCCACCAGGGTGATGGTGTCGCCCACACCCACGTCCAGCATATCGGCCAGCTTTTCGGTGATCACCGCGCCGTCCTGGGACAGGCTCACTTCGGCATTGTCCTGCCGGTGGCGCAGGTGGACAAAGCGGCTGAACTGCTCCTCATCGGCCACGGTGAACAGGTACACGTTGCTGTCCAGGCTGCGGCTGTCGCTCTCGGCGGTGACGGGCTGGTTGGACACGGACATCCACTCGGACACCAGCTCGCTGCCGTCCAGCACGGCGGCGATCTCGGTCAGCTCGTCTTCGGTGATGTTGTCCATCAGGCTGACCTGAGCGCTGTAGGGGGTAATCTCGTCGTACTGCTTGTCAAACACGTCGTACAGGGAGTTGCGGATGCCAAAGCCGGTGATAATCAGGGCGGTACAGCCGCCGATGCCGATGACCGTCATCCAGAACCGCTTCTTGTACCGGAACAGGTTGCGCATGGTCACCTTCCAGGTGAAGGACATGTGCTTCCACACCGGGCGAATCCGCTCCAGCAGCACCCGGCGGCCGGGCTTGGGGCTCTTGGGCCGCATGAGCTGGGCGGGCACGGCGGTGAGGGCGGCAAAGCAGGTGGCAAAGGCCGTACCGGTGACGCACAGCACCGCCGCGCCCACCGAGAACAGCGCCACCTCGGGCAGCAGGAAGAGATTCATGTCGCCCACGGTGTAGAGCACCTTCCAGGCGTTGAAGATGATGGTGGGGATGATGGTCACGCCCAGGGCCAGGCCCAGAATACCGCCCAGGAAGGAGGACAGGAAGCCGTACCCCACGTACTTCAGTGCGATGGCGCTGCGGCTGTAGCCCAGGGCCTTCAGGCCGCCGATCTCCACCCGCTGGTCCTCCACCATGCGGGTCATGGTGGTCAGGCACACCAGCGCCGCCACCAGGAAGAAAATCAGGGGGAACACGCTGGCCAGGTTGCCCATGCGCTCCGCGTCCTGCTGATAGGACACATAGCCCACGTTGGTGTTCCGGCCCAGGATGTACCACTGGCAGTCCTCAATCTCGGCCACCTCACGGCGGGCGTCGTTGAGCTTCTGCCGGGCGTCGGACAGCTCTTTGTCCGCCTCAGCCTTGCCGTCGGCGTACTCCTGCTCGCCGTCCAGCAGCTCCTGATAGCCGTCGTCCAGCTCTTTCCTGGCGTCCGCCAGCTCGCCGGGCAGGGTGGCCTTGGCCTCGGCCAGGTCGGCCACGCCGTCATAGTACTGCTGCCAGCCGTCGTCCAGCTCGGCGCGGGCGTCCACAAGCTCCTGTTCGCCGTCCAGAATCTCCTGCCTGGCGTCCTCCAGCTCGGCCCAGCCATCCTCCAGCTCCTTTTGGGCGTCGGCAATCTCCCGCCAGCCATCGTCCAGCTCCTTGCGGCCGTCGGCAAGCTGCTTCCAGCCGTCCTCCAGCTCCACCCGGGCCTCAAACAGGGTCTGCTCCGCCTCCTGGGACTGCTTCACGCCATCCTCAAACTCGGCCCGGGCCTCGTCCACCGCCTTTTTGCCCTCGGCATACTGGGCACGCCCTTCGGCAAGCTGGGCGGAGGCGGCGGAGAGCTGGGACTCACCTTCCGCAATCTGGGCCTCGCCGGCGGCAAAGAGCCCGGGAATGCTCTGGCTGAAAAAGGCCTTCAAAGGCTCCGGATTGGGTTCCACCGGGTTGCCCTCTCCGTCCGTGCCGCCCGCGGCCGCCGCCAGAGCGGCGTCCAGCTGGGCAATCAGGCCGTCGGCCTGCTCCTGGGTCATGAGCCCCTGGTCCACCATGTCCTGGAACTGGCCGGTGAGGGCGCCGCTGCCCCCCGCCATGTTCAGCAGGGTGACAATGGCCTTGCCGTCGGCCGCGGTCCAGGGGGTCTCAGGGTTCAGAATGGCCTCGGCGCTGGTGAGGGCGGTGCCCGGACTGAACATGGGCAGCACCTGGGCCAGAGTGCCCAGCTGGGTGTTCAAATCCTCCTTTGCCTTGGACAGGGCGGCCTTGCCCGCCGCCAGCTGGTCGTATCCGGCGGAGAGCTGGGCGGCGCCCGAATCCAGCTGGGCCTTGGCCTTTTCCAGTTCGGCCTCAGCGGCCATCAGCTGCCCGCCGCCGTCCTCCAGGGCCACCAGACCGTCCTGGTACTCCTGCCAGCCCTCGTCGTACTCCTGCTGTGCGTCGGAGAGGGTCTTGTAGTTCTTATCGTACTCGGCTTCGCCGTCCACCAGGTCCTGATAGCCCTGGTCGTACTCGGCCTTGCCGTCCTGCCACTCCTTGACGCCGTCCCAGTACTCGGCCTTGCCGTCGGCCATCTTCTGCACGCCATCGGCATACTCCTTCTCGCCGTCCTCCAGCTCCTTCAGGGCCTCGGGCAGATCGGCCTCCGCGTCGGCAATCTGCTGCCAGGCGTCCGCCGACTCCTCCTCGTAGGTGGCCAGACCGTCGTAGTACTCCTGCCAGCCGTCGTCCAGCTCCTGCCGGGCGTCGGCAAGTTCCTGGTTGGCCTCGGCCTCCGCGTCGTCAAACTCCTTCTGGGCGTCGTCCAGTTCCTTGTTGGCCTCGTCGATGACCTCGTCGTACCGCAGGGCGGCCCGCTCATCCCCCAGCGGCTCCAGGGCATCCAGCAGGGCGTCCATCCGGTCGCTGTACGCGTCGTCGTAGCAGTACAGGTCTTTTGCCCAGGACACGGTCAGGTAGGCGTCGGTGTAGGTCTCCATGGCAAAGGCCCCCGCGGGCAGCAGCACAAAGCCGTTGACCCTGCCGGTGCCCAGGGAGGAGGTGCCCCGGTCGGTGGACAGATAGAGGGGGGAGTTGGCGGTGCCCACGATGGTGAACTCTTCCACTGCCAGGGCGTCCTCATAGTCGCCGGTGCCGGTGTCAAAGGAAATTTTGTCCCCGATGGACAGCCCGGACTGCTCCAGCAGCAGGGGCTCCACCAGGCACTCGTCATCCGCCTCGGGCATGCGGCCCTCCAGCAGCGCGGGAGAATTGATACCCTGCTCCGACAATGACACCAGCTTGACCACCAGGTCGTTGCTCTCCAGGTGGACAATGCCGTCGGCGGTGTAGCACCCCTCGGCGGCGGAGATGTCCTCCAGGGAGGAGAGGTAGTCGATGTCGTCGTCGGTCAGGCCCAGGGTGGACAGCACGTGGATGTCCATCAGGTTGTGATGGTCGTAATATCCGTCGGCGGTGCGCTCCATCACCGGGGCGGTGGTGCGCAGGCCGGAGAGAAAGGCCACCGCCAGAGCGGACAGCAGCAGCAGGGAGAGGAAGCGGCTCTTGGTCTTGCTTATCTCCCGCAGCGCGTCGGTGATCAGGCGGTTGTGCTTGGGTCTCATGGGGGAATCCCCTCCTTTTCGGGGCGCTCAGGCCGGATTACCACTCGATTTCCTCCACGGGCGTGGGGTGATCGGTGCGCTCAATGGCGGCCACGGTACCGTTCTTGATGTGGATAACCCGGTCGGCCATGGGGGTGAGGGCGGTGTTGTGGGTGATGACCACTACGGTCATGCCCTGCTTGCGGCAGGTGTCCTGGAGCAGCTTGAGAATCTGCTTGCCGGTGACATAGTCCAATGCGCCGGTGGGCTCGTCGCACAGCAGCAGCTTGGGGTTCTTGGCCAGGGCGCGGGCGATGGCCACCCGCTGCTGCTCGCCGCCCGAGAGCTGGCCGGGGAAGTTGTCCATCCGCTCAGACAGGCCCACATGTCGCAGCACGTCCGCCGCGTCCAGGGGCTCCCGGCAGATCTGGGCCGCCAGCTCCACGTTCTCCAGGGCGGTCAGGTTCTGCACCAGGTTGTAGAACTGGAACACAAAGCCGATGTCGTAACGGCGGTAGGTGGTCAGCTCCTTCTGGCTGTAATCGGACACCTTCTGTCCGTCCACCAGGATGGTGCCCTCGTCGCACTCGTCCATGCCGCCCAGAATGTTCAGTACTGTGGTTTTTCCGGCACCGGAGGGCCCCACGATGATACAGAACTCGCCCTTTTCAATCTCAAAGGAGATGTCCCGCACGGCGGTGATGACTACCTCGCCCATCTGGTACCGCTTGACTACGTGTTCCAGGGAAATGTATGCCATGGTTTCCACCTCTGTGTGTTATTAAACAGGTGTTGATTTATCAACTTAATTATATTATATTGGATTTAAGGTTCGTTGCAATGGGCAGTTAGGCCCTGTGCCGTACGAAATGAGACAGGTTTGCACTCAAGTGTTGATTATTGTACAGATGAACAAAAGCTGTTGAAGGAGGAACCGCTATGGCAGAGGAACAGGGGGACCGCCGGGTAAGGCGCACCAAGGCCATGCTGCGCGCGGCGCTGACCGAGCTGCTGAAAACCAAGCCGGTGAACGAGATTTCGGTCACCGAGCTGACCCGGCTGGCCGACGTGAACCGTGGCACCTTTTACGGCCACTACAAGGACATTTTCGACATGGTGGAGCAGCTGGAGAATGAGATGTTCCAGGAGTTCAGCGCCCTGCTCCACGCCTATCCCGCCGACGCCCTCAAGCACGGCCTGCGGCCCATTCTGCGGGATGTGTTCGAGTTTCTCCAGCGGTACGGGGACGTGTCGGCCGCCCTGCTGGCCGGGGACCGGGACACCCGCTTCCTGGAGCAGCTCAAGGCCATGGTGGCGGAACGGGTCAGCCTGGAGTGGGGCAGGCTCTACCGGTTTGACAACCCCAGGGAGCAGGCCTTCTGTCTGGCCTTCCTGGTGGGAGGCGTGGTGGGGCTCATCCAGAGCTGGCTGGAGGGGGAGCGGAAGGAGACCCCCGACGAGCTGGCCGCCCTGTCCGAGGCCATGATTCTCCGGGGGATTGATGGGCTTAATCTGCCCCGGTGAGGGGACTTCCCTTTGGGGAGGTACTTTTCTCCGGCGAAAAGTACCCAAAAGCCGCCGGGGACACAGGGGCGGAGGGCCCTGTTAGGGCCAAACGCCCCCGTTTCCCCGGACCCCTTTCGGAGTACGTCCGGCGGCGGTGCAATTCAAGCAGCCACTGTATTTGAAAGTAGTTGCTTGCCGGTTCAGCTGGTTCGTGCCGTAACTGCTGTCCCCGAGCAGCGTTACCCGCCCAGACTTGCCACTCTCTGCAATTCATCGGCGATCTCAATGCCGCACGAAGTCTTTGCGCTTTGCTTCAGTCGCTGCCCGAACAACCTGGCCGCCTAAAAAATGAAAAGAGCGGGTCCGGACATTGTCCGGACCCGCTCTTTTTTAAAATTAATGTTTCAGCGCTCTTCTCTGAAGTAGGCCAGACCCAGGCTCTGGGGCGGCTGATTCTCGCGCTTGCGGCGCATACTGACGGCCACCAGCACGATGACGGTGGCGATATAGGGGAAGATGTCGTAAATCTGGGCGGGAATACCCAGGGACACATAGAGCCGCATGACGGACAGTGCGCCGAACACCAGGGAGCCCAGCAGGGCACGGGCGGGGCTCCAGGTGGCGAAGATGACCAGGGCCACGGCAATCCAGCCCTTGCCGTTGACGCAGTTGTGGACCCACACGCCGCCCACGCCGTTGGCAGAGTTCATGACGATGTACAGTCCGCCCAGACCGCAGATGCCGCCGCCCACGCAGGTGGCCAGGTACTTGTAGACGGTGACGTTGATACCGGCGGCGTCGGCGGTGGCGGGGGACTCGCCCACGGACCGCAGGTTCAGTCCCGCACGGCTCCGGCCCAGGAACCAGGCCAGCACGATGGCCACCGCGATGCCCAGGTAGACCATGAAGTTGTAGGAGAAGAGGAGCTTGCCCACCACGGGCAGGTCCTGGAGCACCGGGATGCCTGAGTTGAAGGCGTTCTTGGTCACATTGCCCACGGCCATGTAGCGGCTGGGGGCGGTGTTGCCGATGGCCTCGCCCAGGAAGTTGGCAAAGCCGGTGCCGAAGATGGTGAGGGCCAGACCGGTCACGTTCTGGTTGGCCCGGAGGGTGATGGTGAGCACGCTGTAAATGAGAGCGCCGAAGGCGGCGCACAGGATGGCGCACACCATGGCGATGATCATGGACACCACCGGGTTGGGGTTGGCCACGGCCTGCTCGTAGTAGTAGGACCCGGCCAGGCCGGCCACGCCGCCCATGAACATCATGCCCTCCACGCCCAGGTTCAGGTTGCCCGACTTCTCGGTGAGAATTTCGCCCAGGGTGCCGAAGAGGAGGGGCGTGCCCGCCAGCACGGCGGCCACCACAAAGCTGAGGACTTTATCCATTGCTGTGCTCCCCCTTTCCGCGGAAAATCAGCCGGTAACGGATGAAGAACTCGCACCCCAGCATGGCGAAGAGGATGATGCCGGTGAGCACGTCGGCCACCGAGGCGGGGATGCTGAAATTGGTCTGGATGGTGCCGGAGCCCTTGGTGAGGACGGCCAGGAAGGCGGCGATGAACACCATGATGATGGGGTTGAGGCCTGCCAGCCAGGCCACGGTGATGGCGGTGAAGCCCACGCCGCCGGCGGTGTTGGCGTTGAGGGTGTAGTCCGCGCCGGACACCACCGTGAAGCCCACGATACCGGCGATAGCGCCCGAGATGCACATGGTGCGCATGACGATTTTGGGCACACTCATGCCGGAGTAGCGGGCGGTGGCCTCGCTCTCGCCCACCACGGCGATCTCATAGCCCTGCTTGGTGTACCGCAGGTAGAGGAACATGAGCACCACGAAAATCAGCACGATGATCCAGCCCGCGTGGACGCCCAGCACCTTGGGCAGCCGGGCATTGGAGGCGAACTGGGTGATGATGGGGAAGCCGGTGCCCTTGGTGTCCTTCCAGGGGCCGTTCTGGAGGTACTGCTCAATGCCCAGGGCGATGTAGTTGAGCATCAGGGTGAACAACGTCTCGTTGGTGCCCCACTTGGCCTTGAAGAAGGCGGGAATCAGGCCCCACACCGCGCCGGCGATGGCGGCGGCCAGGAACATGACGATGAGCAGGGGCACACGGGGCAGGGTATCGGCCCAGAAGAGGGCGAAGTAGGTGGCGGCGATGCCGCCGGCCAGGATCTGGCCCTCCGCGCCGATGTTCCAGAACTTCATCATAAAGGCGGGGGCGATGGCCACGGCGGCGCCCAGCAGGGGCACCGCGATTTTCACCGTCTCCCGGCGGCCGATCTGGGTGCCCAGGGAGCCCCGGACCATGTCGGCGTACACCAGGAAGGGGTTGTGGCCCAGCAGGAGCATAATCAGGGCGCCCAGCAGCAGGGCCAGCACAATGGCTGCGGCCCGGATGGCCCAGGACTTGCCCCGGGAAATATCGGTCCGCTTGGCGATGCGCACCAGGGGCTCCCGGTGCTCCGCCGCTTTCACTTGAGCTGCCATCAGGCCTCAGCCTCCTTTCCAGCCGACTGGGTCATGAGCAGACCCACCTGGTCCTTGGTGGCGGTGCGGGCGTCCACCACGCCGGTGACCCGTCCGCCGCACAGCACCACAATCCGGTCGCACAGCTCCAGCAGCACGTCCAGGTCCTCGCCCACCAGCAGCACCGCTACGCCCTTCATCTTCTGCTCGTTGAGCAGGCGATAGATGGTGTAGGAGGAGTTGATATCCAGGCCCCGGACCGGGTAGGCGGTCATGAGCACAGTGGGGGAGGAGGCGATCTCCCGGCCCACCAGCACCTTCTGCACGTTGCCGCCCGACAGCTTGCGCACCGGGGTGGACACGCCGGGGGTGACAATCTCCAGCTCCTCAATCAGCTTCTCGGCCAGGGCTCTGGGGGTTTTGCGGTCCACCAGGGGGCCCTTGCTCTCCTTGTAGGTCTTGAGCATCATGTTGTCCACCATGTCCATGGAGGCAACCAGGCCCATGCCCAGCCGGTCCTCGGGCACAAAGGCCAGGGACACGCCGATTTTCTGAATCTGGGTGGGGTTCTTGCCCACCAGCTCCTCACCGGCCTTGTCCACGGGGACATGGTTTCCGGCGATGTCGCTCTTGGGGTGGGGAGGATAGTAGAAGATGTGGCCCGACTCCACCTTCTGAAGGCCTGCGATGGCCTCCAGCAGCTCCTTCTGGCCGGAGCCGGCCACGCCGGCGATGCCCAGAATCTCGCCACCCATGGCGGTGAAGCTGACGTCGGTGAGGGCCTTGACGCCGTCGCTGCCCCGGCAGTTGAGGCCCTTGACCTCCAGACGCAGGTCGTGGTACTTGGCCATGGGCCGGTCGATGTCCAGGGTGACGGCGTGGCCCACCATCATGTCGGTAAGGGCCTGGGGGTTGGTTTCGGCGGTGTTGACGGTGCCGATGTACTTGCCTTTGCGGAGCACGGCCACCTTGTCCGAGATGGCCATGACCTCGTTGAGCTTGTGGGTGATGATGATGATGGACTTGCCGTCGGCCTTCATGTTGCGCAGCACGGCAAAGAGCTTCTCGGTCTCCTGGGGGGTGAGGACGGCGGTGGGCTCATCTAGGATGAGGATGTTGGCGCCCCGGTAGAGCACCTTGACAATCTCCACCGTCTGTTTCTGGGAGACCGACATGTTGTAGATCTTCTGGTCGGGGTCGATGTCGAAGCCGTACTTCTCGCTGATGGCCCGCACCTCACGGGCCACCTTTTTCCGGTCCAGGCGGCCCTTCTGGTCCAGGCCCAGGACGATGTTCTCGGCGGCGGTGAGCACGTCCACCAGCTTGAAGTGCTGGTGGATCATGCCGATGCCCAGCTCAAAGGCGTCCCTGGGGGAGCGGATGGTGACCTCCTTGCCGTCCACCCAGATCTGGCCGGCGTCGGGGAAGTAGATGCCCGAGAGCATGTTCATCAGGGTGGTCTTGCCGCTGCCGTTCTCGCCCAGCAGGGCCAGAATCTCACCCCGGTCCACCTCCAGGCTGATTTTGTCGTTGGCCACCACCGGGCCGAAGGTTTTGGTGATGTCTTTCAGGCGGATAGCTGTGTTGGCGTCCAAATCCTTCACCTCGCTTGCGCGTCGTATGGGCGGGGGACCTGGTCCGCCGCCTGTGGTTGTGTTCCTCCGCCGGAGGAAAGAGCGGGTGGAGCTGCGGGAAAGCAGCGTCCACCCGCTCCGTAGGGACTGTGCCGGACTCCGGGGAGCCGGTTACTGGATGATGCTGGTGATGCCGTCGATGATGTAGCAGAAGCTGGGGGCGGAGGCGGTGCCGCTCTCGTCGTAGAACTCGCCCTCGGGCAGGGACCAGTCCTCAGTCTTCTCGCCGGTGTTGGCGTCAAAGGCGTAGCCGTTCAGGGGGCCGGAGAACACGTGGAAGTCCTCCTCCACGAACTTCTTCTCGGCGGCCTCGATGGCCTCGGCGGTACCCTCGGCGATGATGTCCTCATTCAGGGGGGAGAGGTACACGGCGCCGTCGGCATAGCCCTGGCACCAGTCGTCGGGGATGGTCTCACCGTTGATCATGCAGTTGAGGGCGAAGGTGTAGTACACGCCCCAGTCCACGCGGGCGGACACCAGGGAGGCCTTGGGGGCGGCGGAGATCATGTCGGCGTTGTAGCCAACCTGGAAGGCGCCGTTGGCCTCGGCGGTGGTGGCGGGGGCGGTGGTGTCGGAGTGCTGGGAGATGACGCCGCAGCCGTCGTCAATGAGGGCCTGGGCCACCTGGGCCTCCAGAGTGGGGCTGGACCAGGAGTTGGTGTACATGACCTCCATGGTCACCTCGGGGTACACGCTCTTGGCGCCCAGATAGAAGGCGGTGAAGCCGGAGACCACCTCAGCGAAGGGGTAGGCGCCCACATAGCCCAGCTTGGGATTGCCGATCTCCTTGGCCTTCATGCCGGCGGCGATACCGGCCAGGTAGCGGGCCTCAAAGATCTTGGTGAAGTAGTTGTGGTCGTTGGTGTTCTCGGTGCCGGCGGCCTGATAGCCGGTGGCGTGGCAGAACTGGATGTCGGGGTACTCCTGGGCCAGGGGCACCATAAACTGCTCGTGGCCGAAGCTGTTGCAGAAGATGATCTGGCAGCCGGCCTCAATGCACTCCTGGATGGCGGTGGTGCAGGAGGCGTCCTCGCCCACGTTGCGCTTGACCACCAGCTGGGTGGACTCGTCCAGGCCGCAGGCCTCGAAGGCCTCCTCCATACCCACCATGTGGTTGTAGTTGTAGCCGTTGTCGTTCTCCTCGCCGATCATGACCAGGCCCACCTTCAGGTCGGCGGCGGCAATACCGGCGGTCTCGCCGCCGGACTGGCTGCCGGAGGGGGCGGGAGAGTTGGAGCCTCCGCCGGTGGAGTCGTTGCCGCAGGCACCAAGGGCGAGCACCATGGACGCGGCCAGGAGCATAGCAAGCAGTTTCTTCTTCATGGCTTTGTTCCTCCTTAAAATTGCTGGTTTCTTTCTCATTCCTATGGTTTAAAGGACAGCGCTATGAATCACGGCGGAGGACAACGAGACCGCCAGGGTCCCGGCCGTACTCCGCCGGTAATTCCTGCGGAGTACGGCCGGCAGAATACCCTGACGGTCTCACTCAAAGAATCCGCTCATCACGGCCCGGCGGGGCCGCCTGCGGCAGCAGGGGTGCTATGTACAGCGGAAACAGGCTCCGGCGCACCGAACCGGAGCCGTTCTTCAGATGGGGGGAACAGCGGGAGCTCAGCAGAACTCGATGCTGTCCTCAGTCATGCTCTTGATGCGGGCCAGGGACTCCACACGCACGCCCATGGAGCGGATCAGGTCGCCGCCGGGCTGGAAGGCCTTCTCAATGCAGATACCCGCGCCCACCACGGTGGCGCCGGCGTCCTTCACCAGGTTGATCAGGCCCTGGAGGGCGCTGCCGTTGGCCAGGAAGTCGTCGATGATGAGCACCCGGTCCTCGGGGTGGAGGAATTCCTTGGCCACAATGATGTCGTACACCTTGCCGTGGGTGAAGGACTCCACCTTGGAGGTGTACACATCCCCGGCGATGTTCTTGGTCTTGTTCTTCTTGGCGAAGATAACGGGAACATCAAAAAACTGCGCGGCCACGCACGCGATCCCGATCCCCGATGCCTCGATGGTCAAAATCTTGGTGACCCCACAGTCCCCGAACAGACGATGAAATTCCTTGCCGATCTCGGCGTACAGCTTCACATCGATCTGATGGTTCAGAAAGCTGTCCACCTTGAGCACGCCGCCGCTGCGGATCTTGCCATCCTGGCGGATGCGGTCTTCCAAAAGCTTCATAAGTAACGCTCTCCCTACCGATAAAAATAGATAGCTACATTGTAGCGAAAAAGAAGCGCCAATTCAATCACCTATATTCTATCAAAAAAACAGACATTTGTCATCTTTTTTTAGAAATTTTCACAGAACCATCAAATTAGGCTGAAAAGGGGGGAAAACCGGGTGGAAAAAGCAGAAGAGAGAAAAAAAGAACGGCAAAGGCCGGGCGTCCGCTCCTTGACGCCCGGCCCCTGCCGAAGGAAAGAGGATACAATGAAATGAAAAGAAACTGTCTCTTGCAGGTATTATAATACCCGGCAGTTGTTAACAGAGAAAGGGGAAGATGTTACAAGAGAATTAAATATCCGGGATTTTATGTAAAGTTCCTGTAACGGAGCGGGGCAATTGGAACAAGCAGGGAAAAAAGGAACCGGGCCGCGGTGTTCCGCGGCCCGGCCTGAAAAAGGATAGGAGGATAGAATGAAAAGAAGTTGCTGTCTCTTGCAGGTATTATGTTACCAGCAGGATATTAAGAATATAAGGTGGAATTGTTACAAAAGAATCAAATCTTCCCGCCGGAACCTGTTTTGAACCCTTACAGCAGCACGTCGGAGGCCTCGGGGTGCTTGTCCCGCCAGTTCACCGCGTAGGAGCAGGTGGCATGGGCCTGACGGCCGCTCTGCCGCAGGGCGGCCACCGCCGCCTCCATCAGCTTCCCGGCCACACCCTGGCCCCGCAGGCTGTTGTCCACAAAGGTGTGGTCGATGACGGGCAGGCCGTCCGCGCCCACGGGGAAGGTGATCTCCGCCAGCACGCCGCCCTTGCCGTCGGGCAGGAAAATCCGGTTGTCCTCATACTGAAATTCCATGGTAAAATCTCCTTTCTTCTCTCCGCAGCAGGAGGAGGCAGGTTTCTTCCGCTTCTCCCGCAGCCGCTGGAAAAATTGCTGCATCAGCGCCAGGCTCTCTTCAGCCAGAATGCCGCCGGTGACCTGGGGACGGTGGTTCAGCGGGGCGGAAAACACGTCCAGCGCCGAGCCGCAGGCCCCGAACCGGGTGTCTGCCGCGCCGTACCACACCCGGGGAATCCGGGCGTTCACAATGCCGCCGGCACACATGGCGCAGGGCTCCAGGGTCACGTACAGGTCGGCCTTGTGGAGCCGCCAGCCCACCAGGGTCTCATTGGCCTGACGGATGGCAATGAGCTCGGCGTGGGCCAGGGCGTCCCTGTCCTCCTCCCGGCGGTTGCGGCCCCGGCCTACCACACGGCCCTCCCATACCACCACGCAGCCCACCGGCACTTCACCGGCCTCCATGGCCTCCCGGGCCAGGTCCAGGGCCTGGCGCATATACTCCTCGTGGTCCATCGGTCTCCGCTCCTCTCAAAGGGGTGCTTCAGCTCTCTATTTTATCTATTTTCTCCATACCGCGCAAGGGATAGCTGTGGCAAATCCGGCGGATTTGTGCTATGCTGTGTAAGATACAGCATACCCGGCGGTGCGGCTGCCGGGCCGGAAGGAGAAAAACAGACATATGAGACTTTGGGATAAACTGGGGCTGGACATGGACCGCCACCGGGTCATCGCCCTGGTGGGCGGCGGCGGAAAGACCACCACCATGTACGCCCTGGCCCGGGAGGCCCGGGAGGCGGGAAAGACGGTGATTGTGACCACCACCACCCACATTCTGCCCCACCCCGCCCTCTTTATGACCCACGAGACCGACCCGGCGGCCCTGCGGGGGCTGGTGGAGCAGCACGGCATCCTCACCGTGGGCGCCCTGGACCAGAGGGGCAAGATGACCGGCGGCGACGTGGCCGCCTGCGCGGCAGCGGCGGATATCGTGCTGGCCGAGGCCGACGGCGCCCGGGTGCGGCCCCTGAAGGTGCCGGCGGACCATGAGCCGGTGATTCCCGCCCAGACCCAAGCGGTTGTGGCCCTGTCGGGCATGGACTGCCTGGGCCGGACGGTGGAGGACATCTGCCACCGGCCCGAGCGGGTGTGCGCCCTGCTGGAGTGCGGCATGGACCATGTGATTACCCCCGCCGACGTGGCGGCCATCCTGTCCAGCCCCCGGGGCAGCCGGAAGAGCGTGGAGGAGGCCATGGCCTTCCGCTGCGTGCTCAACAAGGCCGACACCGACGAGCGTATTAAGGGCGCGGAGGAAATTGCCGCCCTGCTGGAGCAGCGGGACATTCCCGCCGTCATCACCGCCTATCCTCCGGAGGAGCAGGGCGGCCTGAGCTGGTTTAAATAAGCTGAAAACAGACTGAACCCCGGCGTTTTGGGGTAAAAAGGAGTGGAAAGACAGTGAAACGGATTTTGATCAAGGGCGCCGGCGACCTGGCCACCGGCACTGCGGTACGGCTGTACCGGGCGGGCTTCCCCCTGGTGATGACCGACATCGAGCAGCCCACTGCGGTGCGGCGCACGGTGGCCTTCTGCCAGTGCATGTACGACGGCGTCTGTACCGTGGAGGGCATCACCGCCCGGCGGGTGTACAGCGGCGTGGAGGCCCTGGCCGCCCTGGAGAAGGGGGAAATCCCCGTCCTCAACGACCCGGAGGCCAAAATTCTCAAGGAGCTGGACTTCTTCGCGGTGGTGGACGCCATCCTGGCCAAGAAGAACCTGGGCACCGCCATCACCGACGCCCCCGTGGTGCTGGCCCTGGGACCTGGCTTCACCGCCGGGGTGGACTGCCACGGCGTCATTGAGACCCAGCGGGGCCACGACCTGGGCCGCCTCATCACCGACGGCTCCGCCGTGCCCAACACCGGCGTGCCGGGCAACATCGGCGGCTACACCACCGAGCGCATCATCCGCGCCTGTGCCGACGGCACCTTTGAGCCTGTGGCCGCCATCGGCGACCAGGTGCAGAAGGGCGACCTGGTGGCCAGGGTGGACGGTCAGCCGGTGTACGCCCTCATTACCGGCGTGGTGCGGGGCATGCTCCCCGCCGGGCTGAAGGTGTGCAAGGGCATGAAGTCGGGGGATATTGACCCCCGCTGCGAGGTGCGCCACTGCTTCACCGTGTCCGACAAGGCCCGGGCCATCGGCGGCGGCGTGCTGGAGGGACTGCTTTACTTCGGAAAGGAGAAGGGACTATGGAACGACTGATTATCTGCGGCGGCGGCCACGTGTCGCTGGCCCTGGCCCACATGGCCTCTATTCTGGACTTTGATATCACCGTCATCGATGACCGGGAGGAATTCGCCAACAAGGAGCGGTTCCCCATGGTGAGCCAGGTGCTGTGCATGGGCTTTGAACAGGCCCTGGACCAGCTGGGCAGCCGTGCCGACGACTACTATGTCATCGTCACCCGGGGCCACGCCTTTGACCGGGACTGCCTGGCCCACGTGCTGCGGGGCAAGTACGCCTACGCGGGCATGATCGGCAGCAAGGGCAAGGTGGCGGCCGTGATGAAGAGCCTCCTGGCTGAGGGCTTCCCCCAGGAGCAGCTGGACGGCGTCCACTCTCCCATCGGCATCAAGCTGGGCGGCCAGAGCCCCGCTGAGGTGGCGGTGTCCATCGCCGCCGAGCTGGTGGCCGAGCGGGCCCGCATCGGCTCCATGCCGCCCCCGCCTCCCGGTGAGGAGCCCGGCGTGCTGGTGACCATCGTCAGCAAGAAGGGCTCCGCCCCCAGAGGGGAGGGCACCTGGATGCTGGTGCGGCCCGACGGGTCCATCCTGGGCACCGTGGGCGGCGGCGCCGCCGAGCACAAGGCCCGGCAGGACGCCCTGAAGCTGTGGAACGGAGAGGATATCCCCGTCCGGCAGGTCTATGACCTGTCGCCCAACGCCGCCGACCTGGGCATGGTGTGCGGCGGAATCATTGAGGTGGAGTTCGCCCTCCGCCGCTGAACAGGAAAAAGGGAGGAAACCGAGAATGAAACGGGGAAAAATTGGAACGCGGATTGTGGCCGGGGCGCTCACCCTGAGCCTGGCGGCCGGTCTGGCGGGCGCAGCGCCCGCCAGAGCCCTGGACAGCTGGTTCTCCCAGCCCTCCGGCTGGGCGGCCGCCGATGTGGAGCGGGCAGAGGCCGAGGGCCTGCTCATCCCTTACTACTTCAGTTCTGAGCTGCAGGGGGACATCACCCGTGAGGAGTTTGCTGTTCTGGCCGTCACCCTGGCACAGAAGCTGGGTCTGCCCGTGGACCTGTACGATCCCAATATTCCGGAGGCTCCCTTTACCGACATAAACAGCGCTGTCAACAGGTACTATGTGAAGGCGGCCTGGAACATGGGGCTGATGAACGGCGTGTCCGCCACCGAGTTCGCCCCCGGTCGCACCATCACCCGCATGGAGATCTGCACCCTGCTCAGCCGGGTGATGGAGAAGTGCGGCGTTGACCTGCCCCAGACCGTGTCCGGCGTGGAAGAGCGGCTGGACTCGGGCGCGGAGGGCGTTGTGCCCGACTGGGCCAGAGACGGCGTGGTGGACATTGTGGGCGCCGGCCTAATGCAGGGCGGCGACAACGGCAGCCTGGCCCTCACCGCCCAGACCTCCCGTGAGCAGGCCATGATTCTGGCCCTGCGGAGCCTGGACCTGGGCGACGGCATTCTGAAGGAGCAGAACTTCACCGCCGCCGAGCAGGCCAAGATTGCCCGGCTCAATGAGCTGCGGGCCACCTTCGGCAACCCGGGCGAGCCCTATGCCCAGGCGCCCTCGGTCTCCGCGCCCTACAGCGCCGGCAAGCTCAACGACGCCTTCCTTCAGGACGGCCTCAACGCGCTCAACTATATCCGGGCCGTGGCCGGTCTGGAGGCGGTGACCATGAGCGAGGAGAAGAACCAGAACGCCCAGGTGGGCGCCATGCTGCTGGCAGCCGGTGAGTTCAGCCACTACCCCAGCCAGCCCGCCGGTATGGCCGACGACCTGTACAAGCAGGGCTATGCGGCCACCTCCACCAGCAACATCGGCTCGGGGTACGGCAGCCTGGCGGACTTCAACCTGGACTGTGCCGACGACTCCGACCCCTCCAACATCACCCGGCTGGGCCACCGCCGCTGGCTGCTGGACCCCACCCTGACCACCGTAGGCATGGGCTATGCGGAGCGGCGTGCCCTTACCCAGGTGACCAGCGGCACCTATGTGGAGTGGAACGGGCCGGACTATGTGACCTGGCCCTCCGAGGGTGTGTTCCCCATGGAGCTGTTCAATAAGAACCTGGCCTGGAGCTGCTCCCTGAGCACCGACGTGTATGTGCCCAACCGGGAGGGCCTGACCGTCACCGTCACGGACGGCAGCGGCCACACCTGGACCGGGCAGGCCTCCAGCCAGGTGGACACCACCGCCGACTTTGTCCTTCTGGATGGCAGCGGCTATGGCGGTGCACCGGCGGTCATCTTCCGGCCCGCCGGTCTGGAGTACCGCGCCGGCGTACCTCTCACCGTGACCATCTCCGGCCTCCAGCTCAAGAGCGGCGGCACCGGAACCATCACCTATACCGTCAAACTGTTCTAAGCTCCAAAAATCCAGACCTCAGAGGAGGAAGGCAAGTATATGTGGGCATATGAGCGGACCTTTTATCAGATCTACCCCCTGGGCATGTGCGGCGCGCCCATGGAAAACGACGGCGTCACCGTTCCCCGCATCCGGCGTGTGCTGGACTGGGGGGACCACCTGGAAAAGCTGGGCGTGGGGGCCGTGGTGTTCAACCCGGTGTTCCAGTCCGACCGGCACGGGTACGACACCCGGGATTTCCTCACCGTGGACTGCCGCCTGGGCACCAACCAGGACTTCAAGGACGTGTGCGACGACCTGCACCGCCGGGGCATGAAGGTGGTGCTGGACGGCGTGTTCCACCACGTGGGCCGGGGCTTCTGGGCCTTCCAGGACGTGCTGCGGAACCGGGAGGGCAGCCCCTACAAGGACTGGTTCCACATCAACTTCGGGGGCAACAGCAACTACAACGACGGCCTGTGGTACGAGGGCTGGGAGGGACACTATGAGCTGGTGAAGCTGAACCTGTCCAACCCCCAGGTGGTGGATTACCTGTTCTCCTGCATCCGCCAGTGGGTGGAGGAGTTCGGCGTGGACGGCCTGCGGCTGGACGTGGCCTACCTGCTGTCCCAGGACTTCCTGGGCCGCCTGCGCTCCTTCTGCGACAGCCTCAAGAGCGACTTCTTCCTCTACGGCGAGATTCTGGGCGGCGACTACCGCCGCATCATGGGCGACGGCCTGCTCCACTCCTGCACCAACTACGAGTGCTTCAAGGGCCTGTGGTCCAGCTTCAACGACAAGAACCTGTTTGAGATCAACCACTCCCTCAACCGGCTGTTCTCCGACGGGCAGTACACCCTCTACCGGGGCTGCCACCTGTTCTCCTTCGCGGACAACCACGACGTGAACCGTCTGGCCAGCAACCTGCACCGCAGCGACGATATGCCCCTGTGCTACGCCATCCTCTTCGCCATGCCCGGCGTGCCCTGCCTGTACTACGGCAGCGAGTGGGGCATCCAGGGGGCCAAGGGCAGGGGGGACGACAGCGCACTCCGTCCTGCCCTGGAGAAGCCGGAGTGGAACGACCTCACCGACCGCATCGCCGGGCTCATCAGGGCCCGCGGGGGCAGCAAGGCCCTCAACGGCGGCGGCTACCAGACCGTGGTCATCACCAACCGGCAGCTGGTGTTCCTGCGGCAGTACGAGGGCGAGCGGGTGCTCTGCGCCGTCAACCTGGACGATGCCGACTACACCGCCCGGCTGGGAGGCTATTCCGGCCCGGCCACCAATTTGGAGACCGGCGAGAAGCTCACCCTGGGCGAGAACCAGCTTCTCCCCGCCCGCACCGCCTTCCTCTGGCGGCTGGAGGGATAAAAAAGACACGAAAAAGGCCCCGGAGCAGATGCTCCGGGGCCTTCCGCCTGCCCGCAGGACAGGGATACATCATCAATCTGTGCCGCGTGATGCGGCGAAACGGGGGATTTTTATGTGGTTCGTGTTTGCGCTGCTGTCGGCGGTCTTTGCCGCTTTGACCTCCATCCTGGCCAAGGTGGGCATTGAAGGCGTCAACTCCAACCTGGCTACCGCCATCCGCACCGTTGTGGTGCTGGCCATGGCCTGGGGCATGGTGTTCCTCACCAACACCCAGGGGGGCGTGGTGTCCATCAGCCGCCGGAGCTGGATTTTTCTCATCCTCTCCGGCCTGGCCACCGGCGCCTCCTGGCTGTGCTACTACCGGGCCCTTCAGATCGGGGAGGCCGCCAAGGTGGTGCCCATCGACAAGCTGAGCGTGGTCATTACCATCCTCTTTGCCTTCGCCTTTCTCCACGAAAAGCTGACCGTCAAATCCCTGCTGGGCTGCCTCCTCATTGGAGCGGGCACCCTGATTATGGTTCTCTGAGAGAAAGCCAACGGGCCCCGGAGCAGCTGCTCCGGGGCCCGTTTCCACATATGGAGTAAAAAATGTTGAAAAATTCAGTTCTGCCCCAGGTCGGCGGGGGTGTCCACGTCCAGCAGCTCGGCGGGGGAGTGAGCCTCCACCAGCCGCAGCCGGTCCCGATGGGCTTTAATCACCGCGCCGCCGCCGGTGTCCCCGGTGAGGGCGGACAGCTCCGGGAACAATTTCCTGGGAAAGAGGCAGGGATTGCCCTTTTTCCCCTGCCAGCTCAGGGCCGGGATGGTGTCCGGGTGGGAAGCAAAGGCGGCTATTACCCGCTCCACACTTGCCCGGGTGAGCCAGGGCTGGTCGGCAACGGCGAACAGCGCCCCGTCGGCGCCCGCTGTCTGGGCCGCGGCAGTGCCCAGCCGGACGGTGGCCGAAATGCCCTCATCCGCGCCGCTGTTGAAGATGGGGGTGTATCCCAACTCCTCCGCCAGGGAGAGGATTTCCGGGTAGCGGCTCACCACCAGGGGCGGGGTGAACAGCTCAGGCGGACAGGCGGCCATCACCCGGCGCACCAGGGGCAGGCCGTCTACGGTCTGGAGCAGCTTGTTGGCCCCGAAACGCCGCCCGGCCCCTGAGGCCATGAGCACAAGGGCGACCTTTATCTCCACAGCTGAGAGCTCCCTCTGTGGACAAACTGTCCCGCCTTCTCCAGCACCACCTTGCCGTTCTCCGCCGCCACCTGGCCGGAGAGGAACACAGTCTCGGGACGGCCCACGGCCTCAAAGCCCTCGTAGGGGGTGTAGTCCACCTTCTGGTTCTGCTCGGCGGCGGTGATGGTCCACCGGGCCTCCGGGTTCCAGATGACCAGGTCGGCGTCGCTGCCCACCGCCAGCACGCCCTTCTGAGGGTACATGCCGAAGAGCTTGGCGGGCTGCTCGGAGAGCAGCCGGGCCATGTCGGCGGCGGTGATGCGGCCGGTGGCCACGCCGGCAGTGTACATGAGGGCGGGACGGTGCTCCACACCGGGCATGCCGTTGGGAATCTTGGAGAAGTCCTCACGGCCCAGCGTTTTCACGCCGTTGAAGTTGAAAGAGCAGTGGTCGGTGCCCATGGTGTCAATCTCACCGGCGGCCAGAGCCTGCCACAGAGCGGCGCAGTCCTCCTCCTTCCGAAGGGGCGGAGACAGCACAAACTTGGCACTTTCGAATCCGGGCAGTAGATATTTATCCTCATTCAACAGGAAGTATTGGGGGCAGCTCTCCACATAGCACTTCTGACCCCGTGCACGGGCGGCCCGGATGACCTCCAGACCCCGCAGGGTGGACAGGTGCACCACGTTCACCGGGTAGCCCGCCATCTCGGACAGGGCCAGCCACCGGTTCACTGCCTCGGCTTCCACCACCGGCGGACGGGACATGGGATGAGCCGCCGGGGTCAGGTGCCCGGCCGCCCGCTGGGCACGGATGCCCTCGGTGACCATGTCGCCGTTTTCGCAGTGACAGCCCACGATGCCGCCCTCTCGGGCCACCGCCTCCACCACCTCCAGAGCCTGGCCGTCGGTGATGCGCAGGTTGTCGTAGGCCAGGTAGATCTTGTAAGAGGTGACGCCCTCGGCGGTCATGTCGGCCAGCTCGGCCTTGATGCGGGGGTCCCAGTCCTTGATGGTCATGTGGAAGCCGTAGTGGCAGGAGGCCCGGCCGTCGGCACGTCCGTGCCAGGTCTCCAGGGCGGAGGCCAGGGAGCAGCCCCGCTGGGACTCGGCAAAGTCCAGCACGCAGGTGGTGCCGCCCGCCAGAGCCGCTCTGGTGCCGGACACCCAGTCGTCCGCCGTCTCGTTGGGCAGGCCCTTGTTCATCTCAAAGTGGGTGTGGGTGTCGATAAAACCGGGGAACACCAGCTTGCCCGCCGCCTCGATGACCTTGCAGCCCTCAGAGGGCAGGTTGGGGCCGATGGCGGTGATTTTGTCCCCGTCAATCCGCAGGTCGGCGGCCACGGGACCCTGGGGCAGGATGAGGGTGCCCCCACGGATGAGGGTAGATGTACGCTCAGACATAATAAAACCTCCGTTCCGCCGCATGGCGGTGTATCTCTTAGGTTCAGGGATGGATATTCCGCGCCTCAAAGGCGGACAGCAGGTCGGCCATGTCCGGCTTCACCACCATGGGCTCACCGGCGGCCTTGATACCGTTGGCCGCGTCCTTCAGGCCGTTGCCGGTGACCACGCTGATCACCGTGGACGCCGGGTCGATGAGCCCCAGCTCCACCGCCTTTTTCACGCCCGCCGTGCCGGTGACCCCGGCGGGCTCGCCAAACACGCCGCAGGTGCGGCCGATGAGCCGCATGGCGGCCAGAATCTCCTCGTCGGACACGTTGACCGCCACGCCGCCGCTCTCTCTTACGGCGGCCAGAGCTTTGTCCGCGTTGCGGGGTACGCCCACGGCGATGGAGTCGGCCAGGGTGTTCTCCTCCATGGGCTGCCAGGGCTCCCCGGTCTGGAGGGAGCGGTTCAGGGGGCAGCAGCCCTCGGCCTGAACCGAGATAAGCTTGGGCAGACGGTCGATGAATCCGGCGGCATACAGGTCCTTCAAGCCCTTCCACGCGCCGGCGATGGTGCAGCCGTCCCCCACGGACAGGGCCACATAGTCGGGCACCTGCCAGTGGAGCTGCTCCATAATTTCCAAAGTCACCGTCTTTTTGCCCTCGGACAGGTAGGGGTTGATGGCGGCGTTGCGGTTATACCAGCCCCAGCGCTCAATGGCGGCCTTGGACAGGGCAAAGGTGTCCTCATAGCTGCCGTCCACACTGATAACGGTGGCCCCAAAGATTTGCAGCTGGGCCACCTTGCCTCTGGGGGCACGGGAGGGGACAAAGATGTAGCTGACCAGGCCAGCCGCCGCCGCGTTCCCCGCCAGGGAGGAGGCGGCGTTGCCGGTGGAGGAGCAGGCGATGGTGTCCGCCCCCGCCTCACGGGCCTTGACCACTGCCATGGCCGAGGCCCGGTCCTTCAGAGAGGCGGTGGGGTTGAGACCGTCGTCTTTGAGGAAAAGCCTGTAAAGGCCAATTGCTTGCGCCAGACGGTCGGCCCGGTACAGGGGGGACCAGCCCACCCGCAGGGGCGGCGGGGGAGAGTCGGGCTCCACGGGCAGAAACGGACGGTACCGCCACATGGACCAATCGGTGCAGTCAGCCAGGGAATTTGGGGAGAAAACCGAGCGAATATAGTCGTAATTGTACTCAATATCCAGAATTCCGCCGCACTCGCAGGTGGTCAGGCCGGGCACGGCCTCGTACTCCCTGCCGCAGCGGACGCATTTGGCACAGCGGACGTTTTTCATCATAAAAATTACTCCTTTCGGCTGCAAAAGAGTTGAAACTATGAAAAAAGAGCGAAAAGAGTGTTCGGGCAGAGACGAGAACAAACCGCAAAAACTTTGTGCGGCATTGAGATCGCCAATGAGTTGCAGCGACTTTCAAGTCTGGGTGGGTAACGCTGCTCGGGCAGAGGGGGACCGGTACACAGGGCACTGAACCGGCAAGCAACTACTATCAAATACGGTGGCTGCTTGGATACCACCGCCGCAGGACGCGTCTCCGAAAGGGGGTACCAGGGGGAAACGGGCGCGTTTGGCCCTAACAGGGCCCTCCGCGCCTGTTGCCCCATGGCGAGCTTTGCCTACTTTCCCTCGCTGGAAAGTAGGCCGTCGGAGACCCTCGTCGCCACAAGCTTCATATCATTCGCTTCGCCATAAATGGCAAAGCTCATTCATTCCGCTGCGGCTCCTCTCCCCACGAAAGGCGTTCCGCCTTCCGCGGGGACCCCATTTTTGCTTCGCTGGGCTTCGGCGGGGTCCCCGAGAAGCGGCTACCTTTCTCCAGGGGAAGGCCAATTTATCTCACAGCTGATTCAGTACGCCGGAGGCGGTGTTGAACTGGTCGATGAGGGCATCCAGCTCGCCCACCTGGGCGTGGACCTTCTCCCACTCGTCGCCGTACCACAGGGCGTCCAGCTCCTCGGCGGTGCGGCCCTGCTGCTCCACCCAGGTGTAGTACTTCAGGTTGTGGACCCGCTTGCGGTCGTAGTAGTTCAGCTCGGCCATGGAGTCGGTCTTGAGGCCCAGCAGGTGGAGGTGGTGGTCGATGGCGGCGGCACGGCGGTCGTAGGGGCCGTACTGCTCGGCCAGCTCGGCCACCCGGGAGCCGTACATGGACGCCGAGTCGGTGAGCACGGTGACCACCACGTCCCGGGCGGTGAACTCGTAGTACCTGGCCATCTTCACGCAGCAGAGCACGTTGGCGATGCCGCTGATGCCCAGCCAGGACAGCTTCTCCAGGGTCCCGGCGTCCACACCGGCCTCCTCGGCCAGGTACCGCAGGCCCTCCTCCTCAGCGAAGAGCCGCAGCAGCCGCTGGGAGTCCTCGTCGTCAATGTCGATGACCATGTCGGTGTTCTTCACGTTGTGAATCCAGGGGATGTGCTTGTCGCCGATGCCCTCAATGCGGTGGTCGCCAAAGCCGTTGTTCAGGATGGTGGGGCACTGGAGGGCCTCGCCCACCGCCAGCTTCATGCCGGGGTAGACCTCCTTGAGATAGTCCCCGCAGCCGATGGTGCCCGCGCTGCCGCTGGTGAAGCAGGCGCCGGCAAGCCGGTCGCCGGGCCGCTTGATGCCCTCAAACAGGGCGGACAGGGCCTCGCCGGTGACCTGATAGTGCCACAGGTGGTTGCCCATCTCCTCAAACTGGTTGAAGATCATGCAGCCCGGGTCCTGCCGCAGCTCGTTGGTCTTGTCAAAAATCTCCTTCACGTTGCTCTCGCAGCCGGGGGTGGCGATGACCTCCGCGCCGATGGACTCCAGCCAGTCAAACCGCTCCCGGCTCATGCCGGCGGGCAGAATGGCCACACCCCGGGCGCCCAGCAGTTTGGAGTTGAAGGCGCCGCCCCGGCAGTAGTTGCCGGTGGAGGGCCAGACCGCCCGGTGGCGGGTCACGTCGAACTGGCCGGTGACCAGCCGGGGGGCCAGACAGCCGAAGGAGGCGCCCACCTTGTGGCAGCCGGTGGGGAACCACTTGCCCGCCATGGCCACAATGCGGCAGGGCACGCCGGTGAGGGAAGGGGGCAGCTCCACGTAGTTGGGCACATGCTGGAACAGGCCGCCGTACTCCTTGGCCTCGTTCTTCCAGGTGATGCGGAACAGGTTCAGGGGGTTCACGTCCCACAGTCCCACGGACTTGAGCCCCTCCTTTACCTTGTCCGGCATGGAGTCGGGGTGCTTCATCTGCCGGAAGGTGGGGATGAGGATGTTGTTTTCCCGGGCGTTGCGCAGGTTGCGCTCCAGCGCTTCAGGGCGGATGGTCAGGTCAATCATGGCGGTGCCTCCTTTTTTATGTCTGTTTCTGGGGGACGGCGGGACGGACTCAGCCGTTCTTGTCGTCCAGGTAGCTGTACAGGGTGTACTTGGAGATGCCGAAGAAGGTGGCGATCTTGTCGCCCGACTTGGTGATGAGCAGGGCGCCCGCGTCGTTGAGGAAGCGGATGGCCCGGATCTTGTCCTCACGGTCCATGAGGGCCACCGGCTTGCCCACCAGCTCCACCGACTCCCGCAGCAGGTCGTCCAGCAGGTCGGACACGCTGCGGGTGATGCGCTCGGGCTCCCTGGCGGTGGTCTCCCTGGGGGAGACCAGGGGCCGCAGGGCCTGCTCCACGGTGAGAAGGGCGGACACGTCGAAGTTGATGGAGAAGATGGCCTCCGCCTTGCCGGAGGCGTCCCGGATGAACAATGTGGAGGACTTGAGCACCTTGCCGTCGGGGGTGCGGGTCAGGTAGGCCAGGTGGTCCTCCTGCTGCTCGCCCTTCAGGGACTCCAGCACCACATGGGACGGGCCGTCCCCCAGGGCACGGCCGGACACGTGGCCGTTCTCGATGTGGACCACGGTGTGCTCCGGGTCATCGGTCAAATCGTGGATGACCACCTCGCAGGAGGGGCCGAACTGGACAGCCAGACCGTGGGCCATCTGGCGCAGGAGGGAGAGACGTTCTTCACTGAGCATGGGGAAAGGGGCTCCTTTCTGAGGGTGTGGGCCGGAAAAAGGGAAAAAATCCCGCCCGGCACAGCTGTTTCTTCCATCATATCACAGCGGGGAGAGAAATCAAGGCGAAAACAAAAAAACTGTAAGTCTCCCTGAAAAAGATGCAATCAGGTGAAATTGTTCACAAAATACCGGTTGATTCCGGCGGGGGAGATGCTATGCTTATTCCAGTGAAATTTCGAACCAAGGAGGACATAGCCATGAGCGCGCAGTTTGATGAAATTATCCGGGAGCTGGCCATGCTGGACCTGAAGAACATGTACGGGAAGGACTTCTTCCTCACCTGGGACAAGACCGGCCAGGAGCTGGCGGGTGTATTCGCGGTGGCGGACGCCCTGCGGGACCTGCGGGAGCGGAACATCTCCACCCGTCTCTTTGACTCCGGCCTGGGCATCTCTCTGTTCCGGGACAACTCCACCCGCACCCGCTTCTCCTTTGCCTCGGCCTGCAACCTGCTGGGCCTGGAGGTCCAGGACCTGGACGAGGGCAAGAGCCAGATTGCCCACGGCGAGACCGTCCGGGAGACTGCCAACATGATCTCCTTTATGGCCGACGTCATCGGCATCCGGGACGACATGTACATCGGCAAGGGCCACACCTATATGAAGGAGGTGGCCGACGCGGTGGAGCAGGGTCACAGGGACGGCGTGCTGGAGCAGCGGCCCACCCTGGTCAACCTCCAGTGCGACATCGACCACCCCACCCAGTGTATGGCCGACGCCCTCCACCTCATCCACCACTTCGGCGGCGTGGACAAGCTGCGGGGCAAGAAGATCGCCATGACCTGGGCCTATTCTCCCAGCTACGGCAAGCCCCTCAGCGTACCCCAGGGCATTATCGGCCTGATGACCCGCTTCGGCATGGACGTGGTTCTGGCCCATCCCGAGGGCTACGAGGTCATGCCCGAGGTGGAGGCCCTGGCGGCGGAGAACGCCAGGCGCTCCGGCGGCTCCTTCACCCGCACCAACTCCATGGACGAGGCCTTCCGGGACGCGGACATTGTCTACCCCAAGAGCTGGGCGCCCTTTGCCGCCATGGAGAAGCGCACCGACCTGTACGGACAGGGGGATACCGAGGGCATCAAGGCCCTGGAGAAGGAGCTGCTGGCTCAGAACGCCCTGCACACCGACTGGGAGTGCACTGAGAGCCGCATGGCCACCACCCGGGGCGGCCGGGCCCTGTACATGCACTGCCTGCCCGCCGACATCACCGGCGTGTCCTGCCAGCAGGGCGAGGTGGCGGCCACTGTGTTCGACCGCTACCGGGACGACCTCTACAAGGAGGCCAGCTACAAGCCCTACATCATCGCCGCCATGATCCTCCTGGCCCAGTGCGAGAACCCGGTGGAGACCCTCCAGCGCTTCCAGAAGGAGGCCCGCCCCCGCCGGGGAAAGTAACATATAGTGGCAAAAACAGGGTATTTCAGGCAGAAATCAGAAGAAAACAGTGAAAAAGGCCCCATTCCTCCGGCTGGGTGGATTGACAAAATACCGACTAACTTGGTATAATATCCGGGCGTCTGTACCCGCAGACAATCCAACAGATTCCCGGAGGAAAGATACCATGAAGAAACTGATTCTGCCGGCCGCCCTGTCCGCGGCCATGCTGCTGTCCCTGGCCGGCTGCTCCAAGACTGCCGCCGAGACCCCCAAGACCATGGCCGACGGCACCTACACCGCCGAGATGGACGACGCCTCCACCCAGGCCGCCTACGGCTGGCGGGACCGGCTGGTGGTGGAGTATAAGGACGGCACCCTGGTCTCCGCCGTCTTTGACAGCTACGACGCCGACGGCAACAAGAAGAGCGAGACCACCCCCGAGACCTACCCCATGGACCCCGCTCCCTCCGCCTGGATGCCTGAGCTGAATGACCACATCCTCAAGGCCGGCGGCAGCGCTGAGATTGACGGCGTCACCGGCGCCACCATGGCCTCCAACAACGCCAAGGCCATGATGAAGGCCATTCTGGACTCCGGCGTGGCCGGGGAGACCGTGGTGGTCTCCGAGCCCACTGCCGGCTGATTCCCAACAGGAGAAAAAGAGCGCGGTGCACATCTGTGCACCGCGCTTTTTCTGTCTGCCGGACCGGGCGTTTGCCCGGGTCTATCCCTGCTCCGGGTCCACCCGGACCCACACCAGCACATAGTAGAGGGGCTTTTTGCCCGACCGCTCAATAAACAGCAGCCGGCCGCCGGTGTGGCTGACAAAGCGCATGTGGTGTGCGGCGGCGTAGTCGTAGAGGGGGCGCAGGTCCTCCGGCGACAGGGCCAGCACATCCTCCACCGGCACGCAGGTGCGGATGAAGTGGCCTCCGGGCTGGAAAAAGGCCCCCTGGGGCAGGGGGAGGTGAAACCGCTCCACATACTTCTCCAGGGCGCCGCTGCCCACGGAGAGCCGGTAGGGCTCCCGTCCGGCGGAGGAGCGGTTCAGCTCCTCCAGAGGGATGGTAATGGACACGTAGGTAAAGGGGAAATGGTCCACCCACTGGTCCAGGCAGCTCTCACGGGTCAGGCCCTCCCGGGTGAGCACCCCTACCGCCCAGGTGGGCGGCCCGTCAAACTCCTCCACGCCTCCCAGAATCCGCACGCCGCAGCTGGCATACACCTGGGTCTCCCGCAGCCGCTCCTGCTGGAGCCGCAGCAGCTCAACCTGCTCCTCCAGGGCGGCCTGCCTGTCGTCCAGCATCCGGCAGTAGTCCCCAATGGTCTGGGTGTCCAGGGCCTGTTTGATGTCGTGGAGGGAGACCTCCTGACTGCGCAGCTCCCGCACCAGCAGGGCGGACAGGGCGTCCCCCGGATCATAGGCAAAATAGCCGTTTTCCCGGAGACGGGGATGGAGCAGACCACACTCGCGGTAGTGGCGCACCGTCTCGGTGCGCAGGCCCAGAGCCTGGGCCAGACGGCTAATCGTGAAATTCATAACAAAAAATTTCCTTCCCGTATTGACTCTGTGGCAACCACAGGGTTTATAGTCTATTCGCAAATCTACAACAGATTATAGTGAAAGATTTGTGACATGTAAACAAGGAGGAAGAGAAAATGAAGAGAAAAACCAGTGGCCTGCTTGCGGCGCTCCTGTCGGCATCGCTCCTGCTGACCGCCTGCACCTCTACCGGGGAGCAGACCGGCCAGGAGACCCCGGCCCCCACGCCCAGTGAGAGCCAGGCTGTCCAGACCGAGCAGACCGGCATGACCCCCGGCACCTATGTGGGCATCGGCGAGGGCCGCAACGGCGCCATCGTGGTGGAGGTCACGGTGGGGGAGAGCAGCATTGACAGCATTGAGGTAGTCTCCCACAAGGAGACCTACCACGTGGGCGAGGTGCCCCTGTTGGAGTACCCCGAGCAGATTGTGGCCAACCAGTCCCTGGCGGTGGACAACGTCTCCGGCGCCACCATCAGCAGCATGGCCTTCCTGTCCGCTGTGAAGGACTGCATCACCCAGGCCGGCGGCGACCCCGCGGACTTTGACGGTGAGATTCCCAGCACCGCCGTGGCCGAGGACTGCACCGCCGACGTGGTGGTGGTGGGCGCCGGCGGCGCCGGTATGACCGCCGCCATCCACGCCGCCCAGGCCGGCAAGCAGGTCATCCTGCTGGAGAAGCTGGGCTTTGTGGGCGGCACCTCCTGCTTCTCCATCGAGTCCATGGGCGCGTCGGAGAGCAATGTGCACAAGGCCCTGGGCACTCCGGTGACCATGGACCAGATGTATGAGAACTACGTCAACGCCAACCCCAACGGCATTCCCGAGGCCTTTGACATCCTGGCCCACAACAACGGCGCGGCGGTGGACTGGCTCAAGAGCATCGGCGCCATGCTCACCGTCACCAGCTCCGGCTCCAGCGTGACCTCCTCCCGTGAGGCGGGCAAGCTGGGCCTGGTGATTGTCTCCGCCCTGGAGGCCGAGTGTGAGAAGGCGGGGGTGGACATCCGCCTCAACAGCGCCGCCACCGAGCTGGTCATGGAGGACGGCGCCGTGACCGGCGTGAAGGTGGAGAACGACGCGGGCACCTACACCATCTCCGCCAAGAGCGTGGTTCTGGCCACCGGCGGCTTCGGCGCCAACAGTGAGATGGTCACCGAGCAGGTGCCTGAGCTGGAGGGCTACCTGAGCTCCTGCTCCGTGGGCGCCACCGGCGACGGCCACAACATGGCCGCTGCGGTGGGTGCGCAGCTGCGGGACATGGACTACATCCGGGTCAACTTCACCTACCACACCCAGCCCAACGGCTACTATTACTACATGGGCAGCCTGTTCAATACCGGCGCCATCTTTGTCAACGACGCCGGACAGCGCTTTGTCAACGACCAGGGCGGCTACGGCGTAGGCATGCAGGTGGTGGAGCAGGGCGGCTCCGGCTGGGCCATCTTTGACAACTCCATCGTCAGCTCCATGCAGGATGTGCGTGAGTACATGGAGCTGGGCCTCTTTGAGCAGGCGGACACCATCGAGGAGCTGGCTGAGAAGATCGGCGTGGACCCCGCGGCTCTTCAGGAGACCATCACCACCTACCAGGGCTACGTGGCCAACGGCGTGGACGAGGAGTTCGGCCGGGCCATGCTGAACATGACCTTTGACGAGGCCCCCTACTACGCCTGCCGCATGACCTGCCGGGTCCAGGGCACCTTCGGCGGCATTGCCACCGACACCGACACCCGTGTCCTCACCGAGGACGGCCAGGCCATCCCCGGCCTGTACGCCGCCGGCGAGTGCGCCAGCGTGGGTACCTGGGGCGCCAATCCTGTGGCTGTGAACCTGGTGTTCGGCAAGATTGCCGGCGAGAACGCCGCCGCCTGGGCGGAGTAAGACGCCGGAAACAGAGAGGGAAAGACAAGGCCCCCGGAGCAGATGCTCCGGGGGCCTTGCTGTATTTTCGACCCTCTGCCGCGCCGGGATTAGCCGGCAAAGGCGGCGGCGGCGTTGGCTCCGGCCAGACGGCCGGAGGTGATGACCCAGCCCTGGGCCGCGCCGCCGTAGGTCACATAGGCCTTCTCCTCGCAGAAGAGGACGCCCATGGAGTCCTGGCCGACAGCGTACAGGTTGTCAAAGGCAGTGCCGTCGGTCTTGAGGACCTGCATGTCGGCGTTGATGTCCAGGCCGCCGCAGGTGCCGTAGTAGTAGCCCGCGCCCACAATGGCGTAGAAGGGGCCCTCCTCCAGGGTGGACATCATGGCGGTGTCCTTGCCGAAGGGGTCCTCAGCCTCGCCCTTGGCGTAGGAGGTGTAGTCGGCGGCGGACTGAGTCAGCGCCGCGGCGTCCACACCCAGCTTCCCGGCCAGCTCCTCCATGGTGTCGGCCTTCACCACGATGCCGTAGGACTCACCCACGGACAGGATGGTGTCCAGGTCGGTGATGGGGGTGTTGGCCTCCACAGCGCCGCCCTGAGCCAGGAACATGGGGGTGCCGGGAGAGAGCATGCCGCTGGTCTTGAAGGAGTCGATCTGAGCCTGGGAGTAGATGGCGTAGTAGGTGTCGCCGCCCATCCAGTTGTCAAAGGCGATGTTGCCGGCCTCGCTCATGAAGCGGGTGCCGTCGGTACCCACGATCATGGACTCGGGGGAGAGGACCATGCCGGTGAGCACGGCCTTCTGGTCGGCGGTCAGGTCATCGTTCTTGATGATGGTCTTGGTCTGGGCGATGTGGACCATGCCGGGCATACCGATGTTGTAGGTGGCAGCGCCCTGAGCCAGAGCCATCTGGATGCCGGCGCCGTCGTTCTGGAGCATGGCGTCGGCGGTGAAGGTTCCGCCCATGTACTCCTCGGTCATCTCGCTGTTGCCCAGGAAGCCGCCGGTGGCCAGGATGACGCTGTCGCCGTAGATCTCATAGGTGGTGCCGTCCCAGGATACGGCCTTCACGCCGGTGATCTTGTCCCCGTCGGTGATGAGGTCGGTGGCGGTCAGCTCCAGCATGTAGTCGTTCTTCTCGTTCATGGCCTTGGCCTTGTCCACGGCGGAGGTGAACATGTCGGTCTTGTTGCCCTGGTAGGAGGCCCACACCTTCCACATCTTGGGGTGGAAGAAGGCGGAGATGTCGCCGAACTGGAAGCCGTAGTCGTTGATGAGCCAGTCCATGGTCTCGCCGGACTCGTTGACGAACTCACGGACGATATCCTCCTTGGCCTCGCCGTTGCAGTACTCCAGCCAGTCGGCGATGAGGTCCTCTTCCTCCAGGAACTTCTCGCCGCCGTTCTGGCTGTCCATCTTGGTCTGGGGGTTGATGGCCATGGGGCCGGACACGTTGGCGGAGGTGCCGCCGATCTTGCCAGCGGTCTCAATGCCGAACACGGTGGCGCCGTTCTCAGCGGCGCTGATGTAGGCGGTCACGCCGGCGCCGCCCAGGCCCACCACGATGACGTCGTAGCCCTCCAGGGTGACCACGTCGGTCTTCTTCTCCACGGGGGTGTACCACTCGGAGGAGTCGCCGCCGTTGGCGTCAATGGCCTGGGCCACGCAGCTCTTCACCGCGTTGGAGGACACGGTGGCGCCGGAGATGGCGTCCACGGCAAGGGACTGGGTCTCAATGATGCGGGGGATCAGGTTGTCGATGACGGTCTGGAGAATCTCGGCGGTCTCGCTGTTGTCCCCGACGGTGATGGCCTCAATCCGGTTGTCCTTCAGGGTGACCTCCACGCTCACCTGGCTGGTGACGCTGTTGCCGGGGGCCTGATAGGTGGCGGTGGAGTCGGCCACGGGGGTCTTCTCGCCGGTGGCCTCGGTGCCGGTGGCCTGGGCCAGCACGTCCTTCAGGGCGTTCTGCACGGCGGTGGAGGTGAAGGTGGCGCCGGACACGGTGTCCACCACGGCCACCTGGTCCACGCCCTGGCCCTCGTAGGCGGCCAGAGTCTCATTGAAGCCGGTGATGGCCGCGCCGCCGATGGCCTCGGTCTCGTTGGGGCCCTCCACCAGGATGGAGTCCACGGTGGCGCCGGTGACAGTCAGGGTCACCGTCACGTCGCCGCCGTAGCCCTTGGCGGTGGCGGTGTAGGTCTGGGGTTCGGCAGAGGCGCTGCCGGTGGGCGCGGGACTGGTGTCGCCGGTGTCGGTGCCGCAGGCGGCCAGGCTCAGCACCATAGCGCCGCTCAGGAGCAGGGCAGTCAGTTTGCGGATGGGTTTCATGCTCATGTATCCTCCTTGATGCGAAATAAATTGGGATCGTGCACGATTTCCCGACGAAACAGGGGAAAAAGTACTTTGTCCGAGAGGGTATTATAATGCCTGCCGCGGTTCTGCGCAAGTAAAATAAAAACATTTTTTTCACAATCTTTTTTCACAGGCGCTTCCGGTATTTGACTTTCTTTGTGATTTTTTCTACAATACGGATAGAAATTGTCCGGCGACAGGAAAAAGAGGGGGAAAATATCCCTTTTTACGGCATATCGGAGGGAAGAAGATGGAAATCAGACAGCTCAAATACTTCATCAGCGCGGCCACCCATTTGAACTTCACCCGGGCGGCCCGGGAGTGCTTCATCGTCCAGACCGCCATGACCCAGCAGATTGCCAACCTGGAAAACGAAATCGGCGTGCGGCTGTTTGAGCGGGGCTACCGGTCCCTCACCCTGACTCCGGCGGGGGAGGTGTTTCTCCAGGACGCCCGGGAGATTGTGGCCCAGGCCCAGGCGGCGGGGGAGCGGGTGAAGAGCTTTGAGGAGGGGTACGCCAACCTGCTGCGCATCGGCTACCACGGGGAGATGGTGAAGGAGGACCTGGTGGGGCTGCTGCGGCAGCTGCGCCTGGAGGGGGCCAAGTGGAAGCCCCTGCTCTACCAGAAGCCCCAGACCGAGCTGCTGGACAGCCTGCGGGACGGGGTGCTGGACTTTATCATCACCCTGTACGGGGCCTATTTTGAGGCCGAGGACTGGCTGGAGTGGGAGCTTCTGGAGGAGGACCGGCTCATGCTGGCCGTGGCCAAGGACCACCCGCTGGCCTTGCGGGAGAGCGTGACCATGGCGGAGGTGGAGGAGCAGCCCCTGGTAAACTTTGACGAGAAGAACAACGAGGAGCGCACCATTGAGCTGGCCCGCTCGGGCCGACATCCCCGGGAGTACTGCCGGGTGGAGGACCACACCAGCGGGGAGATTCTGGTCCGCAGCGGCTGGGGGTCTGCTATCTGGGTCAGCCGCCTGTGCCGCCCGGAGCTGTACCCGGAGCTGGCCTTTGTGCCCATCACCGACCACCCGGGCCGGGAGCGGCTGGTACTGGCCTGGCGGAAGGGGGGGCTGGACCCGGACCGGCTGGCCATGAAGGACCGGCTCTCCGTCCTGCTCCGGGGCGGGGAACAGGGTATTGTGAAAAAATAATCAAAAATATTGAGTCAGCCATCATTTTTCCTTAGTGGCCTCGGCGGGGCGGGACAATTATAATAAAGGGCAGGATAGGCGGCAAAAGCCGTCCAAAATGGAAAGGAAGAGAGCAATGAAGAGAAGAATCCTTGCAGGCGCCCTGTCCGCCGCGCTGGTTCTGTCCCTGACCGGCTGCCAGCAGACCCCGGCGGAGACCAGTCCCAGCCCCTCCGGTAGCTCCGAGGCCCAGGGCATCTACACCCCCGGCGAGTACACTGCCACCGCCCAGGGCTACGGCGGCGACGTGACCGTCACCATGACCTTTGACGCCAACAGCATCACCGACGTGGCCATCGTGGGCGACAGCGAGAGCGACGGCATCGGCTCCAACGCGGTGGAGCAGATGCCCCAGCAGATTCTGGACGCCCAGAGCGCTGAGGTGGACGGCGTGTCCGGCGCCACCCTCACCAGCGACGCGGTCCGTGCCGCCGCCGCCGACTGCATCGCCCAGGCCAAGGGCGAGGAGAACACCGCCGAGGTAAAGATGGCCCCCGGCACCTACACTGCCTACGCCGAGAGCTACCGGGCCCGGGACGGCCTGAACGTGACCGTTGAGGTGTCCGAGACCGAGATTCTCTCCATCACCGTGGACACCGAGAACACCTCCGACACCCCCACCATTCTCCAGGCCGCCATCGACAAGATGATCCCCCGGATGATTGAGAACCAGTCCATCACCGTGGACTCCATCACCGGCGCCACCGTGTCCTCCAACGCCATCAAGGCGGCCACCAAGACCGCCCTGGAGGAGGCCCTTGTGGCCGGCGGCTCCGACGCATCCGCCGTGTCCGCCTTCCAGGTGGACGTGCCCAAGAAGGGCGGCGAGGAGACCATTGACACCCAGGTGCTGGTCATCGGCATGGGCGGCTCGGGCACCACCGCCGCTCTGGCCGCCGCCGAGGAGGGCCTTCAGGTGCTGGCCATTGACAAGGCCGGCCGGTACGGCGGCACCTCCTCCATCACCACCGAGGCCCTGTTCGTCAATCCTCCCAAGTTCCAGGCCGAGCACAACAACGGCCAGGACTACACCGACGCCGACGTGATGTACGACGCCTGGGTGGCCTACGGCGAGGGCGACGCCAAGGAGGACATTGTCTACCGCATGATCTACGAGTCCGGCGAGGTGCTGGACTGGCTGGTCTATGACCACGGCGTGGGCTTTGCCGAGCCCATGACCGGCTTCACCGAGAGCGACGTGTACGTCACCAAGTACCAGTGGCTGCCCAACGACATCATGTACAACAAGGCGGAGATCGGCGCCTACTTTGACGGCATGTGGTCCGACTTCGAGGCTCTGGGCGGCACCTATATGCTGGAGACCGAGGGCTACGAGCTCATCTACGACGAGGCCACCAACACCGTCACCGGCGCCAAGGCCCGCAACCTGGCCGACGGCACCGAGTACACCATCAACGCCGACGCGGTGGTCATCGCCACCGGCGGCTACGCCGGCAGCCCCGAGCTGGAGCAGGAGCTGCTGCGCAACGACTACTATCCCATCAACGGCGTGTGGAAGCACCTGGGCTCCACCCAGAACGACGGCAAGATGCTTCAGGCTGCCATGGACATCGGCGCCGGCACCTACAACATCAGCATGCCCCCCGAGGTCCACAACTCCGGCACCGAGACCTGGCTGACCACCCAGTTTGACGCCCACTACATCGAGGGCGAGGTGGGCAAGGTTACCGGCCGTCCCGCCTTCTGGACCGAGGGCGACCTGCCCGCCAACCTGGGCTGGAGCGCCGACTCCCTGGCCGTGGACGCCAACGGCGAGCGCTTCACCTCCGAGACCGGCGTGTCCTTCCTGGACCCCTGGATTGCCGGCCCCAACTACTACAGCATCTGGAGCCAGGAGCAGCTGGACAAGATTGCCGCCGAGGGCTTTGACACCGACCGCTCCGGCCCCTCCGCCGAGTTCCTCAGCTCCGGCACTCCCATCCCCATGAACACCCCCGTGCCCAATGTGGCTGACGTGATGGCCGCCGCCGAGGAGGCGGGCATTGTGGTCAAGGCCGACACCATCGAGGAGCTGGCCGAGAAGCTGGGCATGGACCCCGCTGTCCTCTCCGCCACTGTGGAGACCTACAACGGCTACTGTGAGACCGGCGTGGACGAGCAGTTCGGCAAGCCCGCCGAGTTCCTGGACAAGGTGGGCGAGGGCCCCTACTACTGCGTCATCATGGCCTCCTACTGCTACGGCAGCTGCGGCGGCCTGGACATCAACAGCGACATGCAGGTCCTCTCTGAGGACGGCGAGACCGTCATCAACGGCCTGTACGCCGTGGGCACCGACTCCATGGGCGTCCTCTTCACCGAGAAGAAGCCCTACGTCACCTACGGCGGCGCCAACAACGGCTGGGGCCTGGTCTCCGGCTACCTGTGCGGCAAGGGCCTGGGCCAGCTCCTGAACCAGGAGTAATCCAGAAGCAGAACAAATCCCCCGGCGCGTATCACGCGCCGGGGGATATTTTTGTGTCCGCTCAGGTTTTCAGTCCGCGGGGATGACCTCGGCCCGGGGGCCGTCGACTACTTCTTCGGTGTAGGGACCATCCTCCCGGACGGTATCGGCGGCGCCGGGCTCACCGGAGTAGCGGAGCATATCCTCGGTGTGGGTGGTCAGCTGGTGATTCTCGTCTATCAGCCCCAGCTCCTCCAGACAGGCGATGGTGTCGGTGGCGGTAATCTGGAGGCCAATGGTCACGGTGGTGCTCCAGTCGTGCTCCCATACCTCGCCGTACTGGTCGGGGTCCTTGACGGTCTTGAAGAAGCTCAGCTTCAGGTCGGCCAGACAGCAGGTGTCGTTGCGCTCCTTGTCGTCAAAGAGATACCGCTGGCCTAGCCGTCCGGCGGCCAGGTCGGACCGTACAGCGGCAAGCAGGGCGTTCCGGTCGGCCTCGGAGAGTACCTCCAGGCTGTCATAGGTCTGACTGCCTGCGTTGTACACATTTTCCACAGAGGCCTCTGCCAGGCTGTCAAAGGCGTCCTGGCTCTCCACGCCGGAGAAGTAGGAGTCCTCTATGGCATCGGGGGCGTTGATGATGTTGTTGAGCAGGGAGGCCACGGAGTTGGGGTCGGCCAGGTCGGTGGTGTAGAGCTGCAGGGTGTATTCCCGGGTCAGCTGGGAGCCGTCGGCCAGGTTGTAGGAGAAGTACACGTTCTGGGACTGAACCAGGGGCTGGTCCGGATTTTCGGGGTCGTAGCCCGTGGAGTAGCGGTCATGCTCCAGCCGGTCCTGCAGCTCCTGCTGGTCCCGGGCGATGGCCTGGTGAAGGGCCAGGACCGCCTCGATGTCCTCGCTGTCGGTGCAGTAGATATCAAAGTGAGAGGCGCTGTCGCTGGGGTAGGTGTAGGGGCCCCACAGATTGACAGACACCACGTTGTACCGGGAGGGGGCCCGGTTGAAGCCGATGAGGTCGTAGTTCATGGTCAGGGCGGCGGCGGTGAGTACCAGGCACAGGGCCAGGGCGCCCTTCCAGCTCCGGCGGAGCACCCGGAAGGTCTTGCGCAGGAGCATTTCGGCGGCAAAGTAGCCGATGAGGCCGCCCAGCACCATGAGGCCCAGCATGGGCCACATGCCTCCGGGCAGGAGGGAGCGGAACAGCTCACGGAGGAAGATGCCGATGGTGACGGCGGCGCAGAAGGCCACGCCGTACTTGAACACGGGCCGCACCCACTTGACGGCCACCACGTCGCCGGCGGTCTCCAGGGGACGGGTGCGGTACACCAGCAGGCCCAGAGCGGCCAGGACCAGGCCGGCCAGAGCGTAGACCAGAGCGGTGGCCAGGCCGGTGAAGAAATAGCCGCCGGTATCGCCCACCCGGACACCGCCCTCCCGGTAGAGCACGATGAAGGGGGAGAGCCACTGGGCCAGCTGGGACATGGCAGGCCAGCTGTGATAGCCGTAGACGAACTGGCGGAACAGCTCGCTGAGGAGCTGACTCATACCGAAGGCCAGGAAGTTGAGGATGCCGTAGAACACGGGCAGGGCCACGATATGGCCCACAAAGAGGGCGCAGAAGGCGGCAAAGGAGTAGAAGAACAGGGCGAAGCACACCTGGGCGATGAGCCACTGGAGCAAAGGCCACAGCATCAGGGTGCCCGACACCGCCTCCACCCCCAGGGTGAGCAGGAACACAACCCCCAGGGGCAGCACCAGGAAGCTGAGGCCGGACAGGTAATTGGTCAGGTACAGCCCCTCCCGCCGGATGGGCAGGGCGTGGTAGAGCTGGACGCTGCGGCTGTTATAGAGGTAGGAGAACACGGCCATGGCGCTGATAATGGACCACACCGCAGACAGAATCAGGCCCATGGGGCTGATAAAGCCCAGCAGGTCCATGGCCACGCTGTTGACGTCCAGGTAGTCGCTCCGGTCCAGCCAGGTCAGCAGGAAGAAAAGGGGAACGAGGAACAGAATCACCCCGTAGGACCCCCAGATGGGCCAGAAGCGCTTGAGATTCTTGCGGTACAGGGTGGAATTCCACCAGGGATTGGGCCCCTTAGAGCACAATGTCGCGGACGGCATAGTCCTCACCTCCCAGTTCGTAAATGAAAATCTCCTCCAGTGTCAGCGGCAGGGCCTCCATGAGGATGGGGGCGTACACCGCCAGACGGTTGGTCACCTCGGTGGCGTTGCCCCGGACAATCAGGGTGTGGATACGGCCCACGTGGGACACGTGGAGCACCTCCATGTCGTCGGGCAGCCTGGGCAGCTCCTTCTCCTGGAACACCACCTGCATTTTCACCAGGTTCTCCTGCAAGTCGCTGAGGGAGCGCTCAATGAGCACCTTGCCGTGGCTGAGGATGCCCACATGGTCGCACACGTCCTCCAGCTCCCGCAGGTTGTGGGAGGACACCAGCACCGTGGTGCCGTGCTCCGCCACGTCCCCCATCAGCAGACCCCACACCTGACGGCGCATCACCGGGTCCAGGCCGTCCACCGGCTCATCCAGCACCAGAATGTCCGGCCGGCAGCACATGGCCAGCCAGAAGGCGGCCTGCTTCTGCATGCCCTTGGACAGGCGGCGGATGGCCCGCTTCTCGTCGATGCCGGAGAACACCTCACGCAGGGCGGCGTACCGGCCCATGTCGAACCGGGGATAGAAGCCCCGGTAGAAGGCGGCCATGTCCGCCGTGGAGGCGGAGAGGAAGTAGTACAGGTCGTCGGGGATGGAGGCGATGCGGGCCTTCACCGCCGGATTTTCGTAGATGGGGGCTCCGTCGGCCAGCACCGTGCCGCTGTCCTGCCGCCACACGCCGGTGATGTGCCGCAGCAGGGTGGACTTGCCCGCGCCGTTGGGGCCCACCAGCCCGTAGATGGAAGCGGTGGGTACCGTCATGTTCAGTCCGTCCAGAGCCCGGAAGCCGTCAAAGCTCTTGACCAGCTCTTTGACCTCAATCATTGCGCTTTCTCCTCCTTCACTCCGGCGGGAACCGACCCCGCCGCCATAACCCGCCGGGCCAGCTCGTCCGGGGACAGCCCCAGGAACAGCAGATCCGCTGCTGACCGGTCGAACTGCCGCAGCAGCTCTTCCCGCCGCTGGGCGTTGACATCTCTCCCGGGGGCGGCAAAGGAGCCCTTGCCCGGCTGGGAGGTGAGATAGCCCTCCGCCTCCAGGGACTCGTAGGCCCGCTGGATGGTGTTGGGGTTGATGGCCAGGGAGGCGGCTAACGCCCGCACCGAGGGCAGCTTGTCACCGGTCTGGATGGCCCCGGTGACCACCAGATGGCGCAGGCCGTCCTTGACCTGTTCATAGATGGGACGCTGGTCCCGGTAGTTGAGAGAGATCATGGCGCTCTCCTTTCCCGTGCGGGCCCGCCCGCACTGTATGAGCTTTCTTGGTACAGTCAGTATACACGCCTGCCGCTGAAAAGACTTTAAGAAATTATGATATTTCATTCAAAATTGCCTTTGCAACACTCATCTGAATCACACACAGGCAAAACGGATGTGACAGCTCCGGTTTCCCGTGTGTTTTCTATGTAACCGGTTGCCCGGAAGAAGTCGTCGTAATCTTCTTTCGAACAGCCTT